>JAYTTG010000373.1:0-4988 GCA_043745175.1 Microbacteriaceae bacterium | reverse complement strand
GCGACGAACGTCGGGGAAGTCGATGATGGGCGAGTCCACTGTGGCACCGATCGCCTTGCCCTGTTTGCGCTCCTGGGCGTAAGCGAGAGAGCCCTGGTATGCGCGCTCCCCGATCGAGAGCCCCTGGGTGCCGACCGAGAGTCGCGCGCTATTCATCATGACGAACATGATGCGCATGCCGAGGTTTTCCTCGCCGATGAGGTAGCCGGTGGCGTCTTCGTAGGAGAGCACGCAGGTGGGAGCACCGTGGATACCGAGCTTGTGCTCGATCGACAGGCAGGAGACACCGTTGTGTTCGCCAAGCGAGCCGTCATCGTGCAGGTGGAATTTGGGCACGATGAAACAGGAGATGCCGCGGGTACCGGCGGGGGCTCCCGGAGTGCGCGCGAGCACGAGGTGCACGATCTGCTCGGTAAGGTCGTGCTCACCGTAGGTGATGTAGATCTTCTGCCCGGTGATGGCGTAGGTGCCGTCGCCCTTGGGGACGGCACGGGTGGTCAGGGCCCCAACGTCCGAACCGGCCTGGGGCTCAGTGAGGTTCATCGTGCCGGTCCACTCGCCGCTGATCATCTTCGGCAGGTAGGTCTTTTTCTGGGCGTCGTCGCCGTAGTGAAGGAGGGCGTCGATAGCGCCCTGGGTGAGTAGTGGGCAGAGCGCAAACGCCATGTTGGACGAACCGAGCATCTCCTGGATGGCTAGCCCGACCGACCACGGGAATCCGCCACCGTCAAACTCCTCCGGGAACGGTACGCTGCCCCAGCCGGCGTCGACGTATTGCCGATAGGCAGTTTTGAAGGCCGCAGGCGTGCGTACAGTGCCGTCAGCCTCGCGCTGCGCACCCTCAACATCCCCGGGCTGGTTGGTCGGAGCCACGACCTTCACCATGAAGTCGCCACAGTCCTCGAGGAGCCCGACGACGGTGTCAAGATCGGCGTGCTCATAGCCGGGAAGTGCGGCGACCTGCGGATACCCCACCACATGCTCGAGGACGAAGGCGAGGTCGGAAACGGGGGGACGGTAATCGCTCATGTTCGTGACCCTAATGCGCTGCGGTCCCATTCTCACGAACCTTGTGCCGACTCACAAAAGACCTCGGGCAGGCACCGTGATTGTTGTTCGTGGTGTCCGTTCCTGGTATCGGTGCCATGCGCTCACAGCACTGTGGTCGGCGCCAGTGGCATCGCGGGCAGGGAGGTGTCTTCCCGCCCGGAGCGGAGGACCCAGATGATGTCTCCGCCGCGGTGTCGGGTCGTGGACCGGTTCGTATGGTGTGTGACGTTCGGTGTTTGATGTTCGGTGTCTGGGTATTTTGGGCAGAGCGCGGCCGGGTTCGATTCTTCGCTCCGTCTGCCGTGACGGACCCCGATCGTATGATCAAGGTCGCACACCCTCGCCGGTTGATTGCACCCGATCAATCGGCAGGTTTCGTCTCTCTCCTGAAGCCGGCGTCGAGCCCGTCCGGAATCTGCCGGGACTTGTTAATGCCGATCAGGGTGCGCACGGGAACGGCGATCATGAGCTTTGCGCTGACACCGTGCCCGTACCCTGTGCGGGAAGCCGGGCGGACGAGCATCCCGTATTTGTCCAGCATGGTGTCGTCGAAGTAGGTGTCGTGGACGAAGGTGTGGTCGACCACCCGCCAGCAGTCGTGGCCGTAACGGCCAATCGAGCACCGGGAAAACGACCCTACTCGCGCCTGCACGCCCAGAACACGTTGCTTGCGCAAAGTCACACTCGCCAGACCGCCGGACCTTTTCATCGGACCGCGCCATCACCGAGCGGAGGCCGCCTCACCCGCACTACTTATCCTTCTTGGTCTCTGTGTCGCCACTCAGCGCCGCGATGAACGCCTCCTGGGGAACCTCCACGCGCCCCACCATCTTCATACGCTTCTTGCCCTCCTTTTGCTTCTCGAGGAGTTTGCGCTTGCGGGTGATGTCACCGCCATAACACTTAGCGAGCACATCTTTGCGCATCGCGCTGATCGACTCACGGGCGATGATGCGGGCACCGATCGCGGCCTGGATCGGCACCTCGAACTGCTGGCGCGGGATGAGCTTCTTGAGCCGCTCGGTCATGAGCACGCCATACGCGTAGGCCTTGTCGCGGTGCACGATAGCGCTGAAAGCATCCACAGCCTCTCCCTGGAGCAGGATGTCGACCTTGACCAGGTCTGCATCCTGGTCGCCGGTCGGCTCATAGTCCAGGCTCGCGTAGCCAGCTGTGCGACTCTTGAGTTGATCGAAGAAGTCGAACACGATTTCGCCGAGCGGCATCGTGTAGTGCAGCTCGACTCGATCCTCGCCGACGTATTCCATGCCCTGCATGGTGCCACGGCGCCCCTGGCAAAGCTCCATCACGGTGCCGACGAAGTCCTTCGGGGTGAGGATCGATGCCTTCACCACCGGCTCGCTCACCGAGGCGATCTTGCCGCCAGGGAACTCGCTCGGGTTGGTGACAGTCACGGTCTTCTTGTCGTCCGTGGTCACCTGGTAGATCACGCTGGGAGCCGTTGCGATGAGGTCGAGCCCGAATTCGCGCTCAAGGCGCTCGGTGACGATTTCGAGGTGAAGGAGGCCGAGGAATCCGCAGCGGAACCCGAAACCGAGAGCCACGGAGGTCTCGGGTTCGTAGACGAGTGCGGCATCCGAGAGTTTGAGCTTGTCCAGTGCTTCGCGCAGCACCGGGTAGTCCGATCCGTCGATTGGGTAGACCCCGGAGAAGACCATCGGCATCGGCTCGGAGTAGCCCTTGAGAGCTACAGTCGCCGGCCGCATGAACGTCGTGACCGTATCGCCCACTTTGCTGAGGCGCACGTCCTTGACGCCGGTGATCAGATAGCCGACCTCGCCAACCCCGAGGCCCTTCGTCTGAGTGGGCTCGGGAGCGCTCACGCCGATTTCCAGCACCTCATGGGCACTCTTCGTGCTCATCATCATGATCTTCTCGCGCGGCTTCAGCGAACCGTCGATCATGCGCACGTAGGTGATGACACCGCGGTACGAGTCGTACACGGAGTCGAAGATCATGGCGCGCGCCGGCGCCTGTGGGTCTCCGACCGGCGGAGGGATGAGGCGGGTCGCTCGGTCGAGCAGCTCCGGCACGCCAACCCCGGTCTTGCCCGACACGAGCAGAATGTCCTCCGGCTTGCACCCAAGCAGGCCGACGATCTCCTTGATGTACTTTTCCGGATCCGCGGCAGGCAGGTCGATTTTGTTAAGTACCGGAATGATTGTCAGGTCATTGTCAAGCGCGAGGTACAGGTTCGCGAGCGTCTGCGCTTCGATACCCTGGGCGGCATCCACCAAGAGAATCGCGCCCTCGCAGGCGGCGAGCGAACGAGACACCTCATAGGTGAAGTCCACGTGGCCGGGAGTGTCGATCATGTTGAGGGCATAGGTCTGCCCATCGAGCTCCCAAGGCATCCGCACGGCCTGGCTCTTGATGGTGATGCCACGCTCTCTCTCAATGTCCATCCGGTCGAGGTACTGGGCGCGCATGTCGCGATCGCTCACGACGCCGGTGATCTGCAGCATCCGGTCCGCCAGCGTCGACTTGCCGTGGTCGATATGGGCGATGATGCAGAAGTTGCGGATGAAGGCGGGGTCGGTCGAAGCCGGCTCGAGGGCCTTCAATGCTCTGGGGCTCACGCAAATCCTTCGTATCGGTGCAGGGGGGTCCCCCAATTCTCCCACGGCAGGCGCCCACCGGATGCGGCGACAGGTCGGCGCGCGATGGCCGACTACGGCTACCGGCCGGAGGCCGACTACGGCTACCGGCCGGAGAATAGCGCGAAGACTCCCACGTGAGCGAGGAAGGCCAGGCCAAAGACGAGCGCGATCACGGGTAGCTCCAGCAAAACAGATCCGACGACAATGCCCCGAGGCACTGAAATTACGACCGGCGACCTCGTGGCTCAGCCCGATGGTTCCGATCAGGATGCGACGATCGGGCTAAACCCGGGCTTGCCCGCGGATGATCACGAAGGCGCCGGCAGCCGCCCGAGGCCCTCGAGCAGCACCGACTGGTCGGCGGGGAGCGAAACTCGGATCCAGCCCTCACCCGATCGCCCAAATGCACTGCCGGGCGCCACCGCCACTCGATCGTGCAGCAGGAAGTGCTCCGCCCAGGCCGCGACGTCGCCGCCACTCGCGTGGGCGACATCCACCCACAGGTAGAAAGCGCCACCCGGGCGCTGGTACTGGATGCCCCGCTCGTCGAGCAGCACACAGGCCGCCTCGAGGTTGGCGCGGTAATGCTCGCGAGAGTCGGCCACGTGCTGGTGATCGCCGGTGATCGCGGCGACGGCGGCGTACTGGTCCGGCATGCCGACGCAACTGATTGAGGCCTCCTGCACCGTTCGCATTATCGCGGCGAGCCCGGGTGGCGTCACCAGGTAGCCGATGCGTGCCCCGGTCATGGCGTAGGTCTTCGAGAGGGAGAAGACGCTGAAGACGCGATCATCGCTGTCGAGACTCGAGATGCTCACATGAGGTGCGCCGTAAGTGAAGTACTCGTAGACCTCGTCGCTGAGCACCCAGAGATCATGGCGCCTGGCGAAATCAAGTAGCGTGCGCAACTGCTGCTCGTCGAACACCACCCCGAGCGGGTTCGAGGGCGAGTTGACGATGATGGCGCGGGTGCGATCCGTGACCAGCCGCTCGAGTTCGTCGAGGTCGGGGGCGAAACCGTGCTCTGGTCGTAACGAATACGGCACCGGTACCGCCTCGAGCAGACGGGCGTTCATGGTGAACGTGGTGTAGCCGGGGTCGGGCACAAGCACCTCGTCGCCGGTGGAGAGCAGCAGACGCATCGCCTGGAAGAGTCCCTGCGTTGCTCCGAGGGTGACCCAGACCTGCTCCGCATCTACGTGGATGCCGTTCTCCCTTGCGAGCTTCTCCACGATGGCCGACCGGAGCGGCGGGATGCCTCCGTTGGCGGAGTAGTTCGTCAGGTCGTCACGCCACGCCTGCGCACCCGCCGCGAGG
>JAYTTG010000372.1:0-5009 GCA_043745175.1 Microbacteriaceae bacterium | reverse complement strand
GACCTTCCCGAAGTACGACGACCTCTACTTCTCGTCGATCATGAAGAACATGAGTGGAGACATCGCCGACGTCGTTGCTGCTGCTGCTGCCGGCAAGTTCGATGCCACGCCGTACGTGGGGACGCTGGAGAACGGCGGCGTCAGCATGGCACCGTTCCACAAGTTCGAGTCGAAGGTCGACTCCGGTCTCAAAAAGGAACTCGACGCCATCAAGGCCGACATCATCAGCGGCAAAATCACGGTCGAATCGCCCTCCACCCCCAAGTAGACGGAGTAGCTATCGGGCGATGTTCTGAAAAGCACGACCTCGACAGTCGGGGAGGCCAGCGTTGCTGGCCTCCCCGACTCATTTCCGTTCGTCTTTCCCATCCGTGCGACGGCGCCGGATAGATTGTGAATCATGAAGCTCGAACTTCGTGGCATTACGAAGCGCTTTGGCGCACTCGTCGCTAACGACCACATCACTCTCACGGTGGAGCCGGGCGAGATTCACTGCCTGCTCGGTGAAAACGGCGCGGGCAAGTCAACCCTCATGAACGTGCTCTACGGGCTCTACCAGGCCGACGAAGGGCAGATTCTGCTCGACGATGCGGTGCAGCATTTCGCCGGCCCCGGTGATGCGATGGCAGCTGGCATCGGCATGGTGCATCAGCACTTCATGCTCATTCCCGTGTTCACGGTCGCCGAGAACGTGATGCTCGGTCACGAGCAGACGACCTTCGGTGGTCGACTGAACTTGAAGGCAGCACGCGCGGAGGTCAACCGGATCTCGGCCAAATTCGGCTTCCAGGTCGACCCGGATGCGTTGGTCGAAGATCTCCCGGTCGGTATCCAGCAGCGGGTCGAAATCATCAAGGCATTGTCGCGCGACGCGCAAGTGCTCGTTTTCGATGAGCCAACTGCCGTGCTCACGCCCCAGGAAACCGACGAGCTCATGTCGATCATGAAACAGCTCAAGGCATCGGGAACTTCCATTGTTTTCATCACTCACAAGCTGCGGGAAGTTCGCGAAGTGGCTGACCGCATCACGGTCATCCGCCTGGGTAAAGTCGTTGCCGAGGCGTCTCCCACCGCCACCAATGCGGAGCTGGCGTCTCTCATGGTGGGTCGACCGGTCGACCTCACTCTCGAAAAGAACGCGGAGCAACCGGGGGTGCCCGCACTCGTCATTAGCCATCTCTCCGTCGTCGATCATCACTCCCAGCTCGTCGTCAATGATGTGAGCTTCGAGGTGAAGTCGGGAGAAGTTCTCGCCATCGCCGGGGTGCAGGGCAATGGCCAAACCGAACTCACCGAAGCAATCATGGGCTTGCAGGATCACGTCACCGGCGACATCACGCTGGATGGCAGGCCACTTCTCGGCCACAGCGTGCGACGGGTGCTCGAAGCCGGGGTCGGTTTTGTGCCAGAGGATCGCCAGGAGGATGGGCTGGTCGGAGAGTTCACCGTCGCCGAGAACCTGATGCTCGATCGCTCGGTGGGAAAACCGTTCGTGAAGGCTGGAAGCTTGCAGCTGGGTTACCTCGTCGAATTCGCCGCGAACAAGCTGAAGGAGTTCGACATCCGAGCTCAGGGTATTGCCTCCCGAGCCAGCCAGCTCTCCGGCGGAAACCAACAGAAAGTGGTCCTGGCACGCGAACTCAGCCGCGATCTGCGTCTTTTCGTGGCAGCGCAACCCACGCGTGGGCTGGACGTGGGATCCATCGAATTCGTTCATAAGCGCATCATCGCGACGCGGGATGCCGGAATTCCCGTCGTTGTGGTCTCAACCGAACTCGATGAAGTGGTCGCTCTCGCCGACCGCATCGCCGTGATGTACCGAGGGGGCATCGTCGGAATAGTACCGGGAGACACTCCGCGGGATGTGCTCGGTTTGATGATGGCTGGGGAGGTGCCGGCAGAGCTTTCCGGCCCACTGGCACCGAAGCCAACAGTCTCGAAGGAGGTTGCGGCGTGAGCGGCGAAAAGGCCCCTGGACACAGCCAGGCCGCAGTGGATGATCCGGCTCTTCAGCTGGACAACACGATGACCGTGCCGGGCGAGGGCCAGCCGGAGACCTATTCCCGATTCAGCGGGGTTCTTCGAGAGATCGTTTCTGGCAGTGCGGTCATCTCCATTCTCGCCGTGGTGCTCGCGATGGTGGCTGGGGCAATCTTGATCGCGCTGACCGATCAAACGGTGCACGCGGCGTCCGCTTACTTCTTCTCCCGGCCCGCAGACACCCTCTCGGCGATCTGGCAGGCGGTTTCGGGCGCCTATGGATCGCTTTTCCAGGGCTCCATCTATAACTTCTCCCGACCCGACTTCGTCGACGGCATTCGGCCGCTGACCGAGACCTTGAGCTTCGCCACTCCCCTGGTTGCGGCGGGCCTCGGTGTTGCGGTTGGTTTCCGAGCGGGCATGTTCAACATCGGTGGACGCGGCCAGATGCTGTTCGGTGCCGCCGCGGCCGGCTGGGTTGGATTCGCTTTCGCGCTGCCACCCGGCATTCACCTGGTGCTCGCTCTCGCTGCGGGGATCGTCGCCGGAGCGCTCTGGAGCGGGCTTGCCGGCATCCTCAAGGCGCGCACCGGCGCTCACGAGGTGATCGTCACGATCATGCTCAACTACGTTGCCTTTTACCTGATCAGCTACCTGCTCAGCACGAAGGGCCTTTTGCAGGCCCCGGGATCCAATAATCCCAAGTCGCCGGGGATGAAGCCGAACTCGATCTTCCCGCATCTGCTCGGTCCGCAGTACAACCTCACTGTCGGCTTTATTCTCGTGATCGCCGCGACCCTCGCAGTCTGGTGGCTTCTCAATCGTTCGAGCCTCGGATTCCGCTTCCGTGCGGTGGGTGAGAACCCGAACGCGGCCAGGGTGGCGGGCATCAATGTCAAGAACACCTACGTTCTCGTCATGCTGATCTCCGGGGCGCTCATCGGAATGGCCGGCGCGAACCAGGTGCAGGGCGTGATTACCACCGGCTTTACCTCGGGCATCGATGCCGGGCTCGGATTCGATGCCATCACCGTCGCGCTGCTCGGGCGCTCTCGGCCCTGGGGTGTCTTCTGGGCGGCCATCCTGTTTGGTGCCCTCAAAGCGGGCGGGTTCACGATGCAGGCGGTGGAGGGAATCCCCATCGACATCATCCTGGTGGTGCAATCGTTGATCGTGTTGTTCATTGCGGCACCGCCGCTGATTCGAGCCGTGTTTCGGCTGCCCCAACCGCGAGCGAAGCTCCGGCCGAGAGCATCCGCGGTTCACGGCAAGAAAGCGGTGGTGACCAAATGACTTCGGTAACGAGCTCCGTCGGTTCGTCCCAGGGCACACCCGGTTCGTCGGTCGTCGCCCTCGCCACCGCCGTGGTGAAGAGCTGGAAGGCGCCCATTGCGCTGGGGATCTTTGCGGTCATTGCGGTCATTTTGTTCGCTCTCGTTACGAGGACCGGCACAGGCATCAGTACCTTCCGGTTGTCAACCTCGCAAGATTTCTTCCCATTGCCCGAGCTGCAGCTGCCGACGCGCGCCACCGGCGTCGTGGTGTCAGTACTGCTCATCCTGATCGCCGCTGCTGCGGCCTTCTTGGTGCAGCAGAGCCGCCGGGTTCCGATCTGGTTGATCGTGATCTACGCCATCCTTTTCATGTTTGGCTTTCTGGCCTGGGCGGCGTCGGGCGGGACGGTACCGATTCCTGGGCTCCTCATCGGAACGGTCGGGCTCGCTACTCCACTGATCTTCGGCGCCCTCAGCGGGGTAATTTCCGAGCGGGTCGGCGTGGTCAACATCGCCATCGAGGGGCAGCTCCTGGCCGGAGCATTCGTCGCAGCCGTTGTGTCGTCCATCACCCGCCAACCCGTTGTCGGATTGCTGGCGGCGATGGTGGCCGGCATGCTGGTCTCGTTCGTGCTTGCCGCATTCTCGATCAAGTACTTCGTCGACCAGATCATCGTCGGCGTGGTCTTGAATGTGCTCGTGCAGGGCCTCACTAGCTTTCTCTACTCGACCCTGTTAAGCCCGAACGCTCTGGTGGTGAATTCACCGATTCAGTTCCCCCGGGTTAACATTCCGCTGTTGAGTCAGATTCCGATTATCGGACCGGTGTTGTTCCAGCAGACCGTGATCAGTTACATCATGTATGTGACGGTGGCCTTGGTGTACTTCGGACTGTTCCACACCAAGTGGGGCCTGCGACTGCGGTCATCGGGAGAGCATCCTCAGGCTGCGGACACGGTGGGAATCAACGTGAACCGCACGCGATTCTGGAATGTCTCGCTCGCGGGTGCCATCGCCGGAATGGGCGGCGCGTATTACACGCTGGTCGTGGTGGGGGCATTTAACAAGGAAATGACCAACGGAGCCGGATTCATCGCCCTCGCCGCGGTAATTTTCGGTCGCTGGGATCCGATCCGCGCAACCATGGCGGCACTTTTGTTCGGGTTCGCGACGAACCTGCAGAACGTCCTGGGTGTCATCGGATCGCCGGTGCCCAGCGAGTTCATGCTGATGCTCCCGTATGTCGTCACCATCTTCGCTGTGGCCGGTCTCGTCGGCAGGGTGCGAGCTCCAGCGGCATCTGGCCGACCGTATATCAAGTGATGAACATCGACTGGGAGGCGCTGCGCGCGCTAGCGAACGAGGCAAACACCCACGCCTACGCTCCGTATTCACAGTTTCCGGTGGGCGCGGCCGCCATGGTCGACGACGGGCGGATCATCTCCGGAGCGAACGTTGAGAACGCCTCCTATGGCCTGACGCTCTGCGCCGAATGTGCTCTCGTGTCCTCGCTGCACATGACCGGCGGCGGACGGCTCGTGGCCTTCACCTGTGTCGACGGACAGGGCAACATTCTCATGCCGTGTGGGCGCTGCCGCCAGCTGCTTTATGAACATTCCGCTCCCGGCATGCTTCTCGAAACCGTCTCTGGCCTAAAGACCATCGACGAAGTGATTCCGGATGCCTTCGGCCCGCGCCAGCTGGCCGAGTATGAAACGAATGGAGCGACACCATAGCCATCGAAGCGTTCGACGT
>JAYTTG010000371.1:0-5013 GCA_043745175.1 Microbacteriaceae bacterium | reverse complement strand
CGAGTCGACTTCTGTCTTCGCCATGACGAGTGCACTTTTGTGATGCACGGTCATTTGAGTGAGGAACAGCTTGCTCGCCGCCAACCCTGTCGAGTTTTCCAAACTTTTCATATCCGCATCCGACATCAGCGTTCCGCCCATATCCATGCCCGACATGCTGGTCGACTTTTGGCCCCAATCCGACAACCAGGACTTCATCTGCTTGATCTCAGGACCCTGCGCCGCTTTGATCTCAACCGCGAGGGTCACAACACGCGGGTCGATGGCGGACTTGTCGAGAAGCATTTGTGACATTTCCACCGCCTGCTGGTGGTGGACGGCCATGTCAGTTGCGAAGCTGACGTCCGCTTTATTGAATGCCGCTGACGCACTTGAGGAGGGGGCAGTCGTGCCCGGGCTCGCTGTGCTGGAGCAGGCGCTTAATGTGATGGCGCTGCCGATGATAGCGACGATGACAAACAATTTTCGTGAAGTGTACAAAAGAAAATCCAATCAATAGAAAAGAACAAGACAACGGAACTGCTGTGGTGCAGCGACTTACCTGATTCCCGAATTCGGGAGTGGTAACCGTGTGTCTGATCAGGTTCTACTGATGGAAAGCGCGGTAAGCGAAGGGGTCGTCGGGAGCACGAACCTGGACGTGATGATGCGCAGAGTCCGCATTATTTTTCGAGTAACGACCACCGGTGGGAACGGACGCGCGACGAGGACCGTACCAATGAGGGCAACCAGCAGGCTGAGAGCACAGACCATGCCGACTAACAGGCAATTCATGATCCCCATGTCGGCGCTTCCCTGAGCTGAAACAGCTGCGCGAGCAGCGACAAGAGCCGAAGCTGTCGCTGGTGGGGCGTCATTATCCGAAGCCAGCATCGAATGTATCCCAGACACCGTCTGCGGTGCGGTGCTCATTGTTGGCGACATCTGCGATTGGGAAGCGTGGTCGGTCTGAGTATTCATTCCGGCCGACAGAGCGTGCATGGCAAGAAGGCTTAGAAGGAGGGCGGCGATTGTGAGCGATGCCAACAGAAGATGGCGCAAAGGTTTGGCCACGGCGGACTGTCCTGGGATCCTCACCTTCTCGACCACTGTTCCTCCTGCCTCGTCATTCATAAGCGGCTTACCTACTTTTATTTTACCGTAGCTCACCCGCTTGAGAGATCCGCTTGGGAGGTGGCTATGGCAGCTTTAGTCGGACCCACCAGGGCAATCTAAGCGGGACCCACTTCGGCTGTTTCGGGGTGTCTGGGGCAATCTAAGCCGGACCCACCTTCACCGTTGTCGCAACGTGTTTTCGTTGCTCAAGGTGGAGGTTTCGGATGGAGTCTCGGGTGGAGTTGTTCGCGCGGATCCGACGTGATGCGCGCGTGGAGGGCCTCTCGATCAGGGAGCTGGCCCGAAGACACGGCGTCGGACGGCCGACAGTCCGGCAGGCGCTCGCACAGGCGGAACCGCCGGCCCGGAAACCGAGGGTCCGAACGGCGCCTCGGTTGGACGCACTTAAAGCGACCATCGACGAGATGCTCCGTCAAGACCTCGACGCCCCTCGCAAGCAGCGCCACACGGCGAGGCGAGTCTTCGCCCGCCTCGCCGAGGAGCACGACGCCACTAACCTGTCGTATTCGACGGTCCGTGACTACGTCCGCCGCCGCCGCCCGGAGATCAACGTCGAGGCGGGCCGGTTGCCGGAGGTGTTCATCCCGCAGGAGCACGCACCGGGCGCCGAGGCCGAGGTCGACTTTGGTGAGGTCTGGGTGGTGCTGGCTGGGGTGAAGACCAAGTGCCACATGTTCGCCTTCCGCCTGTCGCACTCGGGGAAGGCAATCCACCGGATCTATCCAACGCAGGCGCAGGAGGCGTTCCTGGAGGGCCACATCGACGCGTTCGAAGACATCGGCGGGATCCCGACCCGGCACATCCGCTACGAGAACCTCACCGATGCCGTCGCGAAAGTCATATACGGCGCCGGAAGGCAGCGCACCGAGAATCAACGGTGGGTGCTGTTCCGGTCGCACTACGGGTTCGACGCCTTCTACTGCCATCCGGGGATCGAGGGCGCACACGAGAAGGGCGGCATCGAGGGCGACGTCGGCCGGTTCCGCCGCACCCACCTGTCCCCGATGCCCGTCGTCGACTCTCTCGCTGAACTGAACGAGAAGGTCCGCCAGTGGGATCTCGACGACGAGAACCGCAGGATCGGGGACCGCATCCGCACCGTTGCCCAGGACTTCGCCCTCGAGCGGGAGCTGTTGGCACCGATCACAGCGGAACGGTTCGAGCCAGGGCTTTCGCTGACACTGCGGGTGAACCGGTCGAGCCTGGTCCGGGTTCGGATGGCTTCGTATTCCGTTCCGGCGCGGTTCATTGGCCGGCCGGTCCGGGTCTCTCTCCGCGCATCGGAGGTGGTCGTCTTCGATGGCCGCACCGAGATCGCCAGGCACCCTCGGGTTGTTGTTCTGCACGGGCAGAGCGTGGACCTCGACCACTACCTCGAGGTTCTCCTCCACAAACCAGGGGCGCTGCCGGGGTCGATCGCTCTTGCCCACGCTCGAGCAGCCGGCGTCTTCACATCAGCTCACGACGCGTTCTGGGCGGCGGCACGCAAGACCGACGGTGGTGCCGGCGGAACCCGCACGCTGATCGATGTTCTCCTGCTGCACCGGTCGATGGCGGCCGAGGACGTCACCGCCGGAATCACCGCCGCCCTCACGGTCGGAGCCGTAACAGCTGATGTCGTCGCGGTCGAGGCCCGCCGGCACGAAGCGCTGGGTGGGTCCCGTTTGGACCGTCCCCACGTCGAACAGGCTCGTGGTCCCGAGCGACGGGTGGTCAGTCTCACCCAGCGCCGCCTCGCAGATCCCGCGGCCATCATCGCTGGCCTTCCGGCGGACACCAGGCCGCTGCCATCGGTGTCGGCTTACGACCAGCTGCTGCGTTTGCCCGAACGGAAGGCACCAGAGACGGCACCCACTCTTAAGAAGGGAACAGGATCATGACCACCACCACGAGTATCACCACCACCCTCCGCAGGCGGCGAGGCCTCACGGAGGAGGCCGCGACGGCTGCCATCGACCAGGCCTGCCGCCGGCTTCGGCTACCGACTATCCGCGCCGTCGTTGACGAAGCGACCGGCGTCGCGCAGAAAGAGCAGCTGTCCTACCAGGGGTTCCTCGCGGAGCTACTTCTGGCGGAGTGCGATGACCGCGACCGCCGCTCATCCGTCCGCCGGGTCGAGGCGGCTGGTTTCCCTCGGGATAAGTGGCTCGGGGATTTCGACTTCGACGCGAACCCGAACATCAACCCCGCCACCATCAATACCCTCGCCACCGGCGAGTGGGCCCGGAGAGGCCGCCCCCTCTGCCTCATCGGAGACTCCGGCACCAGCAAATCACACCTGCTCATCGCGCTGGGGACGGCCGCGGCAGAGAAGGGATTCCGGGTCAAATACACCCTCGCCACCAGGCTCGTGAACGAACTCGTCGAAGCCGCCGACGAAAAGAACCTCGCCCGAACCATTGCCCGCTACGGACGGGTCGACCTGCTCATGATCGACGAACTCGGCTACATGGAACTCGACCGCCGAGGCGCGGAACTCCTCTTCCAGGTCCTCACGGAGAGAGAGAGGAGAACAACTCCATCGCGATCGCCTCGAACGAGTCTTTTTCCGGGTGGACGAAGACGTTCACGGACCCGAGGCTCTGCGCCGCGATCGTTGACCGGCTGGACGTTCAACGGGACCATCATCGAGACCGGGACTGACTCCTACCGGCTCGCCCACACGCGGAAGCAGCACGCCGACCACATCGCCTGACCGGCGGATCCGGCGCTCTACTCCCGGTGCGGGATCAGGCGGGGAATGAGACGGACGAAGACGATCATTCCCACCAGCTCGACGAGGGTCTGGGTGACGACCGCCAGCTGGGCCAAACTCAGCGATGCCGGCAGCGACAGGGCGAGTGGGAGGACGACGAGGGAATTCCTCGTCGACCCGGAGAACACCAGTGCCCGCGACGCGGGGACGTCGAGCTTGGTCACACGGCCTGCGGCCAGCCCGATGATGAGCATCACGATCAGGAACGCCACATACAGAGGAACGACGAACAGCAGCTGCCAAATGCGGGACCCGACCGCGCTGATCTGTGACCCGATGACGACCGCGAGAGTCGCCATCATCAGCGGCACCATCAACGCCTGCATCAGGTTCTCGACCAGCACACCAGCACGGTGGTTTCGGGCGAGGGCTTGGACCAGGGCGGCGGCGACGAGAGGGATCACGATGAGGAACAGGAACGCTTCCGCGAATGGGCCCACTTCGATCAGCGACACCGCCCCGGACCCGGCGAGGAGGAGCAAGAACACTGGCAGCAGAACAATTTCCAGCAGCATCAGGAGTGGGGCGGCGGCGAGAAGGCGTTCTTTCGCACCGCCGGCGATGCCGGTGAAGACGATGACGTAGTCCACGCACGGCGTCAGCAACACCAGAAGCACCCCGACAAGAAGAGCCCGGTCGCCGGCCACGAAACGCGAAAGCCCCCACACCACCAGCGGCACAATGACGAAGTTGACGGTCAGTACCGCGCTAAGAAAGCGGACGTCTTTGAAGGCTTTGCCGACCTCGATCAGGGGAATCCCGAGGAACGTCGCGAACAGCAGCAGGCCCAGGACTGGGTTGATCGACACCGTCAGGCCCGGAGCGATCGACGGGGCGACGCCGCCGACGATGGCGCCGAGCACGATCGCAGCGGTATAGAGGGGAACTTGCTGCCGCTCCATCCACCCGACGACAGCACTCATGCTCAAATCCTACGAGGACGCTCCTGACCAGAATCGGCTAGGACCCCGAGGTGGGTACCGCTTGACCTGCCCTAGTGGGTCCGAATTACCTTGACATACTCAGGGAGGTGTGTATCTCTCTTCCAACGCGCCAGGACATCGGTCCACAGCCGCCGTCCATCGCGGCAATCGATGTTCCGGCGAGTGGCACCGTGGCCAGAACCGCAACGGCCCCTCACC
>JAYTTG010000370.1:0-5048 GCA_043745175.1 Microbacteriaceae bacterium | reverse complement strand
CCGGTGCCCCTGCACAACGAGGTACTCGCTCCGTAACGTCGTGCGGCTGTGCCCGTGCGGCTGTTCTCCTCGGCGTGGCCCATGGGTCGTCGCGGCGGTAATACGACCTCCCGGCGGGAGGCGTAACTCCCGCCGGGATCCCTTTACGCCGCCGCGAGCCGGCGTATCCCCCGCCACGGCGATTCAGTAACTGCCGACACGCCGTACGGATGTCGGGGGCAAGTGACATATTCGAATGTATGTTCGAATATGAGGGAATGGCCTTCGCAGCAGCAGTTCTCGATGACTCGCCCACGCGAGCCACCGTCGACGAGTTGCAGGCGCGTATTCGCTCGATGCAGACGACCACTCTCGATACTCGCACGATCCCGACCCACCCGGCGATCGCCCGGCTACTGCCCGGCGGGGGGCTCAAAGAGGGTGCGACCTACTCGGTGGACGATTCGGCGACCCTGCTCATGGCCCTGCTCGCCGGCCCCTCGGCGGCCGGTTCGTGGTGTGGTGTCATCGGGGTTCCCGAGTTCGGGGTGGAGGCCGCTCAGCACTTCGGCATCGACCTGGAGCGGCTCGTGCTGGTGCCGCATCCCGGGGAGCAGTGGCTCGGTGTTACCGCGGCGATCGCCGATGTGATCGGCGTCGTCGTCACCCGACCCCCCAAGCGCGCGAGCGATTCGAGTGTCGCGCGCCTCAGCGCCCGGTTGCGGCAGCGTGGGGCAACCCTCATCGTGCTGGGACCATGGCCGCAGAGCGAGGCGATGTTGAGCCTGTCCGACAGCCAGTGGAGTGGCATCGGACAGGGCAACGGGCATCTCAGTGCCCGGCAGGCCACGGTCACCGTCACGAGCCGGATGGGACGACCGCGCAGTGCGCGGCTCTGGCTGCCCGATCCGCACGAGCAGTTTCGCGAGGTTGGCAGGTTCGCGCAGCCCGAGGCGGGCTCTCCGCACGAAGCGTCGAGTTTTCCCGAGCCGGCTCATCTGCACGAGGCGGCCGGATAATGCGCCGCACTCCCTCCCTCGCTCCGCCCAGCGCTCCGATGCGTACCATCGTGCTGTGGTGCCCCGACTGGCCCATCACGGCGGCTCTGCGTGGTCTGAACGCGGGTACTTTGGGCGATAGTACCGGGCGCGATCCTGCCGCAGTGGATGCCCCGCTCGCCCTGATCGAGGCCGGCCACGTCTTTGCCTGCTCGGCGTCGGCGCGCAGTGAGGGCGTGCGCCGCGGGCACCGGGTGCGCGAGGCACAGGCCCGTTGTCCAGGGCTCCGGGTGCTCGACTACGACCAGGTCCTCGACATCCGAGCCTTCGAGCCGGTGCTCGACGCGATCGAGGAGACGATGCCCGGAGCCCAGGTGGTGCGTCCAGGCACCTGTGCGGTGCGAGCCCGCGGACCCGCCCGCTATTACGGCGGGGAGGAGGAGGCTGCACTGTGGTTGCTCGACGCGTTGGACGCGCTCGGCATCCACGGCTCACGGGTGGGTATCGCCGACGGGCCGTTCACCGCGGAACACGCGGCCCGCAGTCCGCAGCGGCAGCGCATCCGCATCGTGCCGGAGGGGGGATCCTCCGAGTTTCTCGCCGGCATGCCGGTGGGGCTGCTGGGCGAACACGCCCTTGCTACGCTCTTGCGGCGTCTGGGCATCCGTACCCTCGGCGAGTTCGCCCAGCTGCAACCCCAGGATGTCGAGGCGCGATTCGGAGACGCCGGCGCCCGGGTGCATGCCCTCGCGCGCGGCCTCGATAGTCGCCCCGTCGTGCCGCGGGTCGTGCCGGAGGAGCTCGACAGCGTCGTGGGGTTCGAACCACCGCTCGACCGCATCGACCAGGTGACCTTCGGCTTCCGTGCATCCGCGGACCGCTTCATCGAACAGCTGGTGCGGGCCAGGCTCGTCTGCACGTCGATCCGTATCGAGGTGGATTCCGAGTCGGGAGAGCTGTCGGAGCGCACCTGGCTGCATCCGCGTTCCTTCACGGCGGCGGATGTCGTGGACCGTGTGCGCTGGCAGCTGCAGGGCAGCGGCACCATCGCCGGTAACCCATTTGGCAGTGGTCTCAGCTCGGGAATCACCCGGGTGCGGGTCGTGCCCGAGAGCGTCGACGCCATCGGGAACCATGAGCAGGGACTCTGGGGCACCGGGCACGACGAACGAATCCACCACGGGCTCTCCCGGGTACAGAGCATGCTGGGACACGGTGCCGTCGTCACCGCCGCGGTCGGTGGCGGGCGCACCCTGCTTGACCGCCAGAGCCTCGTGGCCTGGGGAGACCGTGCCGAGACGGCCAGAACAGAGAGGGTACGACCCGATGCGCTGCCCTGGCCGGGGCAACTACCCACGCCGACCCCGGGCACCGTGTTCGAGGCGCCGCGGCCGGCGATGGTGATCGATGCCGCCGGGGTCGCCATCGACCTTGACGAGCGTGGGGTGCTCTCGGGCACGCCGGCTCGGTTCTCCACCGACGGTCGCACCCTGCGCCCGGTCGCAGCCTGGGCTGGCCCCTGGACCAGTGACGAACGATGGTGGGATGCCGACACCTTCCGCCGGGCGAGCCGCTTCCAGGTCGTCGACGACGCGGGGACGGCGTGGCTGCTCGTGCTGGACAGCCAACTGTGGTGGGCCGAAGCGAGATACGACTGATGGGGTGGAGCAACCCACCGATCCCGTGGTCCCAGTTCGAGAAAACGCTGTCGGATACGCGGCGGCCCGGAGGCGCACCGGTTGGAGCCAATGGCGGTGACAGCCCCGGCTGGTCGCACAAGCGTGGTGCATACGAGGCTCCTCCCGTGCAGGCGGCACCGGCCGGTGATCCGGTGCCCTATGCCGAGTTGCACGCCCACTCGAGCTTCAGCTTTCTCGACGGGGCATCCTCCCCCGAGCAGTTACTCGAGGAGTCCTCCCGGCTAGGGCTGCACGCTCTCGCGCTGACCGATCACGATGGCTTCTACGGGGTCGTGCGCCTCGCGGAGGCGGCGGAGCAGCATCCGCAAATCGGTACGGTCTTCGGGGCGGAACTCTCGCTCGACCTCAGTCGACCCCAGAACGGAGCTGCCGACCCGGAAGGCAGCCACCTGCTCGTGCTCGCTCGGCAGCAGGAGGGCTACCACCGGCTGGCCGCTGCGCTGACCGCCGCCCAGCTCGCCGGGCTCGAGAAGGGACGTCCGGTCTACGACCTCGACGAGCTCGCCGGTCGGGCGGAGGGACACTGGAGAATTCTCACCGGATGCCGCAAGGGCGCGGTGCGGCAGGCCCTCGAGCAGTCGCCTGCTGCTGCTGCTCGGGAGATCGACCGGCTGGTCGACCTGTTCGGTCGGGCCAATGTGATCGTCGAACTCTTTGATCACGGCACTCCGCTGGCCAGCGACCACAACGATGCGCTCTTCGAGATTGCGGATCAGCGCGGATTGCCGGTGGTCGCGACCGGCAATGTTCACTATGCGCGGCCCGAGCAGTACCGGCTGGCCACAGCGCTTGCCGCGGTTCGCGCCCGCCGCAGCCTCGACGACATGGATGGCTGGCTGCCGGCATCCGGAGCGGCCCACCTGCGCTCCGGCGCCGAGATGGCGGCACGCTTCGCCCGCTATCCCGGCGCCATTGAGCACACCATCATGGTCGCCGACGACCTGTCGTTCCCGTTGCGGCGGGCGCGGCCGAAACTGCCGACGCAGCAGGTGCCGGCGGGCCACACCCCGATGAGCTACCTCCGTCAACTGGTCTGGGATGCCGTTCCGGTGCGCTATCCGCAGCTCGCGCCGGCTGAGCGCGACCGCATCGCCCACGAACTCGACGTGATCGAGGCGAAGGACTTTCCCGGCTACTTCCTCATCGTCTGGGACATTGTGAAGTTCGCCCGGGATCGCGGCATCCTCTGCCAGGGGCGCGGCTCGGCCGCGAACTCGGCGGTCTGCTTCCTGCTCAACATCACCGCCGTCGATCCGATCGGTTACAAATTGCCGTTCGAACGCTTTCTTTCGAGCATGCGAGAGGAAGAGCCCGACATCGACGTCGACTTCGACTCCAACCGGCGCGAGGAGGCGATCCAGTATGTCTATGAGAAGTACGGCCGGCAGAATGCGGCGCAGGTGGCAAACGTGATTCAGTACCGACCCAAGTTCGCGGTGCGGGACATGGCCAAGGCGCTCGGAGCAAGCCCGGGGCAGCAGGATGCGTGGTCGAAGCAGGTAGAGCAGCACGGCGCTCTCCTCTCGAGCGTTGACCACGACATTCCGGAGGCGGTGACCGCCCTCGCACTCGAGGCGTTGACACTGCCGCGCCACCTCGGCATCCACTCGGGCGGCATGGTGCTCACCGAGCGGCCGGTCGGCGAGGTCTGCCCGATCGAGCACGGGCGCATGGACGGTCGCACGGTGTTGCAGTGGGACAAGGACGACTGTGCCTGGATGGGCCTGGTCAAGTTCGACCTGCTCGGCCTCGGCATACTCAACGCCATCCAGCACAACTTCGACCTGGTGCGTGAGCATCTCGGCGAGGAGTGGGAGCTCGCCACGATCCCCAAGGAGGAGCAGGGCGTCTACGACCAGCTCTGCCGTGCCGATTCGATCGGCGTGTTCCAAGTGGAGAGCCGGGCACAGATGGGACTGCTTCCCCGGCTACAGCCGCGCCGGTTTTATGACCTCGTGGTGCAGATCGCCATGGTGCGGCCTGGCCCGATCCAGGGTGGGGCGGTGCATCCGTTCGTGCGGCGCAAGCTCGGCGAGGAAGCCGTCACCTACCAGCATCCCAAGCTCAGGGAGCCGCTCGAACGCACGCTCGGTATCCCGGTGTTCCAGGAGCAGCTGATGCAGATGGCGATGGCCGTGGGGGGATGCAGCGCGGATGACGCGGACCTGCTGCGCCGCGCGATGGGCTCCAAGCGCGGGCAGGAGAAGATCGCCTCGCTTCGGCTCACTCTCTATGCGGGCATGGCGAGCAATGGCATCGTCGGCGAGGTCGCCGACGACCTTTACGGCAAGATCGAGGCCTTCGCCAATTTCGGGTTCGCCGAGAGCCACAGTCTCAGCTTCGGTTTGCTGGTCTACGCGAGCTCCTGGCT
>JAYTTG010000369.1:0-5053 GCA_043745175.1 Microbacteriaceae bacterium | reverse complement strand
GCAGTCACAGCATCTACTTCCTTACCAGGTCGTCGGCGGATAGGTGGATGGTGTCGTCGACGGGGTTACCCGGTACTTTGTGAGCACCTGGGACATGATTTTTTTGAACGTCGGCGCCGCAGCGGCCGAACTCTTCATGGTAGCTGGCTTCGTGTAGGTGACGACCACGACGTACTGCGGGTCCTCGGCGGGAGCAATCCCCGCAAACGAAACCACGCGGTCGCCCGTGTATCCCTGGGGACCTGCCATCTCCGCGGTGCCACTCTTACCCGCGACTCGATAGCCCGGTATTTTCACCGCCTTCGAAAGTTCTCCTCCCTCGACGACGCTCTCGAGCATGTTGGTCACTGTCTTCGCAGTGCTCTCCGATACGACTCGGACACCCGTTATGGACGGCAGATCGCTCACCTTTCCGTCAGGCTTGGTGCAACTCTCCACAAGAGTCGTCGGCAGCCTCATTCCACCGTTGCCGATGGTGCCGAAAATCTGCGCGACCTGGAGGGCGGTGGCTGACACTCCCTGGCCGTAGAGCACGTTGTAGTGGGTTTGGGAGTCCCACGGAAGCTTCTGGATGCTGCCGGACGACTCACCGAGGAACTTGACCGCGGTGGTCTCACCGAGTCCGAATTTCTTCATGTAGTCGAGCCGGGTCTTTTCAGGCACCTGTGAACCAAGTTTGGAGATTCCCACATTCGACGAGTTCTGGAGCACGCCGGTGAGGGTCAGATGTTCCTCGGGATGCGGTGCCGCATCGTTGATGATTCCTCCTTCGGGAGTCACCCAGTGCGACGGCACGACAGCCTGCATGGTGGGCGAGCCGATACCGGTATCGATGAGCATCGAGGCCGACATGGCCTTGAAGACCGATCCGGGCTCATACGCCGCGGTGAACGCAAGTGAACCGACATTCGCGATAGGGGTCCCGTTGATATTATTCGGATCAAGGCTCGGCCATTCGGCGACGGCCATGAGGTGGAAGTCCTTGATCCTCAACACCACAGCGCTGGCGGACTGGGCGCCGATCGCCGTACCTTGCTCAAATAGAGCCTGTTGAGCGAACCAGCTGAGGTCGGAATCGACGGTGAGCTTCAGCGTTCCGCCCGGATCGGATGCCTTGGTGGCAACACTGCTGCCCGGAATCTGCACGCCGTCAGCGCCTTGCTCGTAGGTCGTGCTGCCGCTGGTGGCTGCGAGGCATTTGTTGGCCCCGAGCTCGAGGCCGCCACCCGGGCCGTCGGTGTTCATGTATCCAACGAGATTTCCCGCGACCGAGCCATCCGGGTAGGTACGCGTGGGATGGAGCTGGAAGATAATTCCCGGTATCTTTAGCTTCTCGATCGCACGCCTGGTGGGCAGATCCACTGCCTTGGCCAGCAATGCGTAATTCGAGCCCGGATTCTTGGTGAGGGCTTGGAACACGACCGACTGATCCTGCTTCGTGACAGTCGCGATCTCGTTCGCAATCTCCGTCGGGGTAACGGTTGTCTTCGTTCCATCCGTCGCCTTTCGGAGAAAGCCATTTTTCATATTGACGGGAGCGACCGTGACGTCGTAACGATTGACCGTCCCCGCGAGCACGACACCGTTGCTGTCCACTATGTCCCCACGAGCCGCATAGGTCGTGGTCGTAATCGCCCGCTTGCTGAGAGAATCAGCGTTGAGTTGGTCGGCGCGCACGAGCTGGATATCGACGAGGCGAACGGCAAAGATACCGACCACTGCGAAGACGATGACGATCGCAAGGGCAAGCCTACGGCGGCTACTGCGCTGGGTAGCCACGGGCGCCTCCTCGTGTGCTCATAGTGCATCTCTTCGTGGGCGACGAAGACGTCGGCTAGTGGGTGATCGGCGACGGCAGGGCCGTCGTGGCCGGGGTCTCCGCGGTGGACGCTACAGAACCGGGGGGGTTCGGTGTGCCAGGCGCGCCATTCGAACCGGCACCGATTGCGGAGATATCGGGGGTGATGAGCGCATTCGGAGCGAATTTCGTGACATCCGCTGAGACCGTAGTGTCGGCAGCGGCCGGTGTCGGAGTGCGCGTGACACCGCCGGCGAGACTCAGGAAGCCCTGGCTCCCGGTATTCACCACCATTCCGAGTGCAGAGGCTCGACCCCCGAGGTTTTGCGGCGACTGCAGCACATTGAGAGATTCGGTGAGGGCCTGCTGGTCTCGGGAGAGATCGCGCTGGGTCTGCTGGAGTCCCGAGATCTGGTAGGCGCCATCTGACAGCCAGATGCTGAGGAGCAGTTGCGCCATCAGAATGAAGAAAAGTCCAGCAACGGCAACAAGTGCGTAGACCACGCGAGGTCGCGCACGCCTCTGGTGGCGAGTAGAGACGATCTCGATATGGCGGGGATAGCCGTCGAGCTCTGCCGGAACGGAGGCCGGCAGTTCGATGGCGAGAGCGTTGCTCATGCGGCCTTCCGAATGCGTTGGGCAGCACGCAGCCGCACGGGGGTGGACCGCGGGTTTGCGGCCTTCTCTTCGTCGCCGGCGAGCTCGGCGCCGCGGACGAGCAGTCTGAGTTCTGCGCGGTGTTCCGGCAGTTCGATCGGGAGTCCCACCGGAGCGGTCGATGACGACGCTTTGGCAAGCGCACGCTTCACGATCCGGTCTTCGAGCGACTGGTAGGCGAGCACGACGATGCGGCCGTCGACCGCGAGGGAGCGGATCGCGGCTGGGATGGCGCGCTCGAGCAACGAAAGCTCCTGGTTGACCTCGATACGGAGTGCCTGGAAGACCCGCTTGGCCGGGTGCCCCTTACGTTGGATGGCCACCGGCGTCGCAGCGGTGATGAGTTCGACGAGCTCAGCGGAGCGCACAAGCGGCCTCGCCTCCCGGGTCTCCACGATCTTCTTCGCGTACCGCTGGGCGAGCCGTTCTTCGCCGAACTCCCAGAGGATACGCCGCAGTTCGGACTCGCTGTAGTCGGCGAGGATTCGCTCGGCCGTGAGTGGGGACGTGGCATCCATGCGCATGTCAAGAGGCGCATCCTGTGAGTAAGAGAACCCACGCTCCACGCGATCGAGCTGCAAGGAAGACACGCCCAGGTCGAACAGGATGCCCGAGACCTCTGTGATCCCGAGTAGGTCGAGGGACTCCTCGAATCGGTCGTACACGGTGTGGACGAGATGCACTCGATGACCGAAGGGTGCGAGACGATCCCCCGCGATGGCGAGAGCATCGGTGTCGCGATCGAGACCGACGAGCACCAACTGGGGAAAGCGCTGCAGGAGGGCCTCGGCGTGGCCGGCCATACCGAGCGTGGCATCCACCAGCACGGCGCCCGGCTGAGAGACCGCGGGGGTGAGCAGCTCGATGGTTCGTTCGAGCATCACAGGGGTGTGGATCTGGTTGTTGACCATGGTGACCGGTGGTCCAGTTCCTTGTTCCTGATCCCCATCCGTCCGACCTGTCACCGGGGAAGTGATGTCAGGGCGAATCGACGGCTGGGAGTCAGGGACAAGGGCGCTAGAAGAGCCCGGGGATCACCTCCTCCGTGGTGTCAGCGAAAGCACTCTCCTGCTCGGAGTAGTAGGTCTCCCAGGCGGCGGTGTCCCAGATCTCTGCGCGGTTACCGGCGCCGATCACGGTGAGGTCCCGTCCGAGACCGGCATAGGAGCGCAACGCGGCGGGGATCGTGACGCGGTGTTGAGTGTCGGGCACTTCAGCGTTCGCGCCGGAAAGAAAGAGGCGCAGATAATCACGAGCCTGCTTGCTCGTGACGGGAGCCTGGCGGATGCGGTCGTGCAGCTCTTCGAACTCGCGAGTGGAAAACACGTAGAGGCATCGCTCCTGACCTCGGGTGATCACGATGCCGGACTCGAGCTCAGACCAGAACTTGGCCGGAAGGATGATGCGGCCTTTGTCGTCGAGCTTGGGGGTATGGGTGCCAAGAAACATCGGCAACGCCCCCTCATTCTCCGGCCTGGATTCAAGTAAGCTCCACTTTACTCCACTCTCCACCATAAATCAACGAATAGCACACCGGAATACCCCGAAATGGGGTATTTTCGCCTGATATTGCAGGCATACGAGTGGTGGAGGAAAATAGAGTCAAGCGGTTCAAACCGTCGCCAAAAATGACATAAAAAAAGGCCGATCTTTCGATCGGCCGTCAGTTGAGGGTGAAGTTACTGTTCACGCCCGTCTTGTCGCTTATCCCAGCGCTCGTTCATGCGGTCCATGAAGGTCGCCTTGGAACGTGATTCGGCAGGCCGCGGCGCTTCTTCGACGAGACGCTTGGGCGACGAAATGGCGACAAGAACTCCCGCGAACATGATGACGAATCCGGCCACCCCCAGGATTGCCAACTGAACCATGACGCCGGCGACTATTACCGCGATTCCGGCGAGGCCGACGAGCGAACCAATCACGATCGAACGATAGGTTGGCCGACCCCCGCCCGAGCCGACAGTTGCGACGAAATCTGCGTCGTTGTGATAAAGGCTGCGTTCCATTTCATCCAGGAGACGCTGTTCATGCTCCGATAGCGGCATGATGACTCCCTTCTATTCAGAGGCACCGTGGTGGTGTACCTCAATTGTAGACTCTGCTACCTAGCTAGGCTATAACCGTGCCTGAGAGTAAGCGGTTAGTTGACCTTGTCCAGAGTGACATCGACATTTTTTTGGACGAGCGGGAGCCTTTGCTCGCACACATCGGATCGGACCTCGCCCCGTTCATCGACTTCTCCCGCGTTCTCCTGCGGGGTGGCAAGCGCTTTCGTGCGCTCTTCTGCTACTGGGGCTGGCAGTCCGTAAGCGGACACACGACGAGTTTCGATGTGATGCCCGATCGCAGCGCGCCCAGCGATCTCGATGCGATTGTGCTTGCGGCGAGTGCCCTCGAGTTCTTCCACGCGGCGGCACTCGTGCATGACGACATCATGGATAACTCCGACACCCGGCGCGGGATGCCCAGTGCACACAAGCGATTTGAGGCTCTGCACGATGACGGCCGCTGGACCGGGAGTGCGCGCGGATTCGGCCAGTCCGCCGCACTGCTGCTCGGTGACCTCTTGCTGAGCTGGAGCGACGAGCTCTTCGACTC
>JAYTTG010000368.1:0-5101 GCA_043745175.1 Microbacteriaceae bacterium | reverse complement strand
CCGGGCGGACTGCGTTCGATGTTTGCCATCTACCGGGCGACTCTGGATGACGCTGACCAGAACCACGAGTCGGCGAAGACGAAATTGACGATGCCCGTTCTCGCCATCGGAAACGAGTACATCATCGACGCCGACAACGAACGCCAGACGCGCCAGGTAGCGGAAAACGTCACCGCGGCGATCTTGCCCTGGGGACACCCCCTTGCGGAAGAATGCCCGGAGGACCTGGCCAAGCTCTACATCGACTTCTTCAACAAGTAGATATGATTTCGTCAACAAGTAGATAACTTCTGCAACGTCGGCATTGGCGCGGAGGCCGAGGTGTCTTCGTGCTGATGCCGTCATTTTGCTAACGGAGGAGCCAAACCTCACGTTCGGGATGATCATTCGTACTGATGCCACAAATTATTGTGGCGGCGACGTTGACTATGAAGCATGTGCGGACCGATAGCACCCGGCCCGCCGTTGGAATTTCACTACTGTAAGCCTGCGACCTTTTAACACATCGGCATCCGCGAGATCGTCGTCTTGCACACCACGCAGTAGGCATAACAAGACCACGCCGCGCATCCATAAACCATGGTGACAATTGGCTGCTTACTCACATATCAAGGCTAAGGAACAGCACATGGGTCGTTTGGATAACCAGGTCGCGATCGTGACCGGCGGCGCACGGGGGATCGGGCTCGGCATCGCAACAAGGTTCGCCAGGGAAGGGGCATCCGTTGTACTTGCCCAGCGATCGGCTGGGGAGGGCGCGGAGGCGGTTGCCGCGATCACCGCGGACGGGGGGCGTGCTGTCACCATCGCGACCGACATCACAGATGAAGCGAGCGTGCAGGCGTTAGTCGAGCAGACCGTTGCAACCTTCGGTGGGCTCGACGTGCTGGTCAACAACGCCGGCACCGGAGTCGCCGAGCAGGTCTGGGAGCTCGATTATGCGGACTACGAGCGGGTGATGAATGTCAACGTCGGAGGCATGCTTCTTTGCATGAAGTTCGCCTCGCGGGTCATGATGGCTGCCGGGCGCGGCAGCATCATCAACATTTCGTCCATCCAGGGGGTGCTGCCGCTGGCACAATCGGCGGTTTACGCCGCCACCAAGGGTGCCGTCAACCTCATCACGAAGCAGACCGCGCTCGACCTCGGGCCGTTCGGTATCCGTGTTAACGCGATTGCACCGGGCTACATCGACAACCCGATGATGAACCAGTACTGCGACCTCGTGTCGCCGACACCGGGTGCAACCCTCGCGGCAGCGAAGAAATCGATACCGCTCGGTCGGCTCGGCAGCCCGGCTGACATCGCCGGAGCCGCCGTTTTCTTCGCCTCGGATGATGCGTCGTGGGTCACCGGCACGACCCTGTTGGTCGACGGCGGATCACTTTGCCATGGGCCGATCGGCTAGGCCCAGTGAATAGCTTCCGGCCCACCCGTAATAAAGTCCGTATTGAGTCATCCCCGTTTTATGCCGCTGTTTTACAAGCGACGCTGTCGGTTGACGGGCCGATAAGTCGAGTACAGCGGTTCCGTTCGCGTTCCTCGGTTGGGGTGTTGCCGAAGGTCCTACGGAGCCGGTCGTTGTTGCACAAGTTGACCCCGCCGAAAGTGATTCCTTCCACGTCATTCGACGTAACCAGCTGGCCTGCCATGAGATGCGATTCCTTCGCGGTCGCTTCGTTCTTGTAGAGCTCGATCACGATCTCTGCGGCGGCGCGATTACAGGTGTCACGGGCCGATCCGACGATGCCCTTAAGTGCGACGGCCTCAGTTAACCAGCTCGAGCTGTACCTAGTGGGTTCAATTGGTCGTTTCAACGCCCAGATCATGGACGTGTTGATATGCAGGCCAGGGGGATAGATGAGGAAGTTGACGGGTATGGGTCACGCTGCCATCGTGATTGCAAGCACGGTTGCCGTTGCGACGGCGTCAGTTTGAGGACGCCAGTTTCTTTCAAGGAAAATCGGCAGAAGACATTCGATACTCAAGAAAAGGTATTCTTGAACTAGCCCCTGGCCGTCGCGACATCCTAGAAAACAGCGACCTACGCCTCGACACTCAAAGAACGGACGCGGCAGCCAATGATGGTTCAGAACAGCACAGAGCCCCACAATCCCGCTGTGATTTTGATGCCGGTTTTCTTGACAAAACCCGAGTGCGTTGCCGAGTTTGAGCAGGCCATGTTGGTGTTGCAGGCAGCCAGCCGGGCCGATGAAGGCTGTATCGATTACACGGTGTACGCCGATCTCGAGGATCACAACCGTTTCGTGCTCTACGAAAGGTGGACTTCCACCGAGGCGCTGAAGTCCCACAACGAGCAGCCTCATGTTCGTGACTTTGTGTCGGTGGTCAGTGATCTGCTGGTGCAGCCGTTCCAGGTAGCTTGGCTGCGAAGCATTAGCTGACGCCTTGCCTCCGTACAGCACTCTCACCCGCTCAGCCAGATCTAACAAGGAGCAAAAGTGACCCGGCGTTACAACTTATTTACCGGCCAGTGGGCCGACCTTCCATTCGAAGAAGTGGCCCGACTGGCATCAGGATGAGGTTATGACGGGCTGGAAATTGCTGTCTCGGGCGGCCATTTGGACGCATGGCGTTGGGATGACGACGCCTATATTGAGGGCAAACTTGACATTCTCGACAAATACAATCTCAAGGTTTGGGCCATTTCCAATCACCTCAAGGGCCAGGCCGTCTGCGATGACCCGATCGACTTCCGCCATCAGGCGATTGTCGGTTCACGAGTCTGGGGAGACGGTGATCCGGAAGGGGTTCGACAGCGTGCCGCGGAGGAGATGAAGCTAACCGCACGTTTGGCCCGCAAGCTTGGGGTGAAGACGGTTGTTGGCTTCACCGGATCGTCGATCTGGCAATACGTGGCAATGTTTCCGCCCGTGCCGGCTGCGGTAATTGAGGCCGGCTACCAAGATTTCGCGGATCGTTGGAATCCGGTCCTCGATGTTTTTGATGAGTGCGGAGTGCGGTTCGCTCACGAGGTTCATCCTTCCGAAATTGCCTACGACTACTGGACTACCGTGCGGACCCTTGAAGCGATCGGGCACCGGCCAGCCTTTGGCCTCAACTGGGATCCCAGCCATTTCATGTGGCAGGGCATCGATCCGGTCAGTTTCATCTGGGACTTCAAAGACCGCATTTATCATGTGGACTGCAAAGACACCAAAATGCGACTGACCGGACGCAACACGGTGATGGGATCCCATTTGCCCTGGGGCGACCCACGGCGAGGGTGGGATTTCGTTTCTGCTGGCCGCGGCGATGTGCCCTGGGAGTCGAGCTTTCGGGCTCTCCAGGCGATCGGGTACGCCGGACCCATCTCTATCGAGTGGGAAGATGCGGGAATGGATCGCCTCCAGGGTGCTCCCGAAGCTCTGGCCGCACTGAAAAAGTTGGACCTCACTCCGCCGTGCTCATCCTTCGACGCCGCGTTTTCTCACCAGGGTTAACCAGAAGTGGCGGGTCCCCCGAGGGGAACCCGCCACTTCTCCGCTGCTGCTACTTCTTATAAACGCTGGTCACGCTCGAAGGTGCGCTCGAGTGATAAACCTGCTTCCAGGCATCCAACACATTGTTGTGATCGACGGCAAGGGAGGGAAGGGCGACGTAAACCGGCACGGTCTTGCCAATGAATGACGCTGCTGCGAGGCGGGCTTCTGTCGCTCCCTGATCAAATGGACGCTGCGCGCCCAGTCCGACCACGAGTTCGCCCTTGGCGAGGGCAACGGCAGCGTTGGTGCCGAGGTCTTCGGTGGCAATCTTCAGGTCGGAACGACCCGCGGAGCGTGCTGCCGCCATGACGCCGTCAGCCGGAACATCCCAGACTGCCCAGATACCGGCAAGGTCAGGGTGCTTCGTGAGCATCGCGTTTGCAACTCCTTGTGCGTCTCCTGCAAAGTCGGGACCGGCAATTCCCTTTTCCTCGACGATTTTGATGCCGGGGAAGTTCTGCTCGATCGTTGTCTTGAAGCCCTGGTAGCGCTGTTTCGTCACAAAAAAGTCTGCTTGGTGAAAAATCAGGCCGATCTTGCCCTTTCCTCCCAGCGCGCGTGCCATGAGGTAGGCCGAGGTTACGCCATTGCCGTAGTTGTCGGCTGAGACGATGGAGACATAGTCTTTTCCGGCCACGAATCCCTTCGGAACGTTGTCCATGAAGACGAGGTGGGCGCCACCGGCCGAAGCTTTGCGGTAGGCGTCAGCCGTTGCCACCGGGTCGGTCGGGAGTGACACGATGATGTTTGGTTTTTTGGCCATGATGGTTTCGATGTCGGAAACCTGCTTGCCCGCGTCGAAGTTCGCGTCGGTGACCGCGACGACCTCGATGCCGAGCCGGGCAAATTCGCTCTTGAGCCCGGCGATCTGAGCAGTAGACCAGTCATTTCCGCCGTAGTGCATGGCGATAGCGGCAGTGAGATGGAGCGCCTTGACCTGGGCGACTTCTGCACCGCTGAGGTCTGCTGCCGAGGCAGGCGACGGCTCCTCGCCGTTCGGACCTTTGCTGAGCACCTTGCTGCTGAGCGCTGCAAGACCGGCCTCGATCTTAGCCATGACAGCGGAATTATCCGTCTTCGCGGCGGTCGTTCCAGCGGCTGTTGCGCATCCGGAGAGCAACAATCCGGCCGCGATGGCTAGTGTCGCCAATTTGACTGTAGTTTTCATATTTTTCTTTCTCCCTTGAAAGCCTGTAATGGGTCGGGATGTGCGTTAGGAGCAGGTGCCCTTCATCTCGGTCTGACGGGATGCAGTCGAGAAGTTCGGTGTTTCTCCGTTGACAAACGCTAGCACTTCTGTCGAAGATCAGTCAAAAGACTTCGGTAACGAATTGACTTTTCTTTTTAGCTGGCGGATCTGAGGCTTGGGTGCGCCGACTGGGATGGAACATCTACCCAGGTTCTGGTCGTGGATGCCATAACGACGGCCTCCGTGATCGCTGCGGCTCGGCATCCGTCCTCAAAAGTTGGAAGCCCTGTGACACTCTCTCCCGCAAACTCGCGATAGGCCTCCGCGACGAATGCATTGAAGGCATCCTGATAACCCTGGGGGTGACCTGCGGGAAGTACAGCAAATCGCCGGGCGTCTTCGCCCC
>JAYTTG010000367.1:0-5101 GCA_043745175.1 Microbacteriaceae bacterium | reverse complement strand
GTGCGCCGAGACGCTGGATTGAGCTCGACGAGGTCGCAGGGATCGCCACAGGCGAGGATGCTCCGGCTGATACCGAGGCTTGCGTAGCCAGCAGCGGTGCCGGCCGCGAGCAGAGCAGCGGGCGCGAACCGACCGCGGCGACGGGAGGCAAGCCGCTCTCCCGCTTCCAGTCCGCGCAGCTCCAGCAGGGGATCGATCACGGCATTCTGGTCGGAGCCGATCGCGATGGAGGTTCCACTCGCGGCGAGGTCGAACGCGGGACCGATCCCATCGCCGAGATCGGCCTCGGTAGTCGGGCACATTACGACCGTGCAACCGGAAGCGCTGATTTGGGCACGGTCGGCGACGGTCAGGTGGGTGGCGTGAATGATGCTCAGCCGCGAGGACAGCATCCCGAGTGTGGAGAGCAGGCCGATCGGGGTTTCGCCATATTCGGCCAGGCAATCAGAATTCTCCTTTGGCTGTTCCGAGACATGAATGTGCAGCGGTGTATCGGGGCCGAGCGCGTCACGAATCTCGGCCATGGCGCTCGGTGAGACCGCGCGCACGGAGTGGATGGCTGCGCCGAGAGTCACCCCTTTGCCTTCGATCTCCGGCCGAAGTGCTTGCCATCGAGCCAGCCAGTGTGCGGCCGTGGCGTCACCGAAGCGCTTCTGCTCGGGAGAAAGAGGCCGCCCGATCGCTCCGTCGAGGTAGCACGCATCGAGCAGCACCAGACGGATACCCACCTCATTGGCCGCATCCGCGATCGCGCGCTCCATGGCGTGGGCGGGCAGATAGGGCGAACCGTTCACCCGATGGTGCAGGTAGTGAAATTCACCTACCGCCGTGTAGCCGCTCACCAGCATCTCGGCGAATACCGCTCGGGCTACCAGGAACATCAGGGCCGGATCAAGCAGCCCGGCGAGGCGGTACATCGAATCGCGCCACTGCCAGAAGTCTCCGCCATCCGCATGGGTCGTGCCCCGCAAAAGGCGGTGGAATGCATGGGAGTGGGCGTTGGCGAAGCCCGGGAACACCGTGCCGAGCCGGAGATCGCCGGTGCTCGGCTCGACATCGGGCCGGAGGCTCACGATGCGGCCATCGGCATCCGCCTCGATGCGAACGTTGCGAGTGATCAAGCGCGGTCTCACGAGCTGGGCGCAGTGGAGGAAGACCACTCAGTATTCCCAGAGCGGCACCCGCAGGCCGCGCTCGCGCGCGACCTCGGCCGCTCGTTCATAGCCCGCATCGACGTGTCGCATCACTCCGGTGCCCGGGTCGTTCACCAGTACTCTCTCAATTTTTTGTCGGGCGAGATCGGTGCCGTCGGCGACCACCACCTGTCCAGCGTGAATGCTGCGGCCGATGCCGACGCCACCCCCGTGGTGGATCGAAACCCAGGTAGCACCGGACGCCGTGTTGAGCAGTGCATTCAGCAGCGGCCAATCGGCGATCGCATCCGAGCCATCCGCCATACCCTCGGTCTCACGGTACGGGGAGGCGACGGATCCAGAGTCGAGGTGATCGCGACCGATTACGATCGGCGCACTGAGCTCGCCGGAAGCGACCATCTCGTTGAACTTGAGGCCCGCAAGGTGGCGCTCCTGGTACCCGAGCCAACAGATGCGAGCAGGCAGGCCCTCAAAATGCACTCTCTTCCCTGCTTCGGTGATCCAGCGGCGCAACTTCGCGTCGTTCGGGAACAGCTCGAGAATGGCGCGGTCCGTCGCGGCGATATCTGCGGGGTCTCCAGACAGGGCAACCCAGCGGAACGGTCCCTTTCCTTCGGCGAAGAGAGGACGGATGTAGGCGGGTACGAAGCCCGGAAAGTCGAAGGCGCGATCATATCCGCCGAGCTTCGCCTCGGCTCGGATGGAGTTGCCGTAGCCAAAGACCTCCGCTCCGGCATCCTGGAAGCCAACCATGGCACGCACCTGCTTCACCATGCTCGCGCGCGACAGGCCGGTGAACCCGTGCGGATCATCGGAGGCCAGCCGTTTCCAATCCTCCAGGGCGACGCCTTCCGGCAGATACGCGAGTGGATCGTGGGCCGAGGTCTGGTCCGTCACGATGCTGATGGGGGCTCGACGATCGAGAAGCTCCGCGAACACGGTCGCTGCGTTGCCAACGAGACCGACCGACATCGGGATGCGAAGTTCCTTCGCGGCGATCACCCGTCGCAACGCATCGTCGAGGTTATGCGCCAGTTCGTCGAGGTAGCCGTGGGCCAACCGGCGTTCGAGTCGGGATCGATCGACATCCACAATAAGCACAACGCCGTGGTTCATCGTGACAGCAAGCGGTTGGGCGCCGCCCATGCCGCCGGCACCTCCGGTGAGAGTGATTGTGCCGGCCAGGGTGCCGCCGAACCTCTTGTCTGCAATGGCCGCGAAGGTCTCAAAGGTGCCCTGGAGGATGCCCTGGGTGCCGATGTAGATCCACGAGCCGGCGGTCATCTGCCCGTACATCGTGAGGCCGAGCTGCTCGAGCCGGCGGAACTCCGGCCAGTTCGCCCAGTCGCCGACGAGATTGGAATTGGCAATGAGTACGCGCGGGGCCCACTCGTGAGTGCGGAAGACACCGACCGGCTTACCCGACTGCACGAGCAGGGTCTCGTCGCTCTCGAGAGTCTCAAGCGTGCGCACGATCGCGTCGTAACACTCCCAGTTGCGCGCGGCTTTGCCGGTGCCGCCGTAGACCACGAGCTCGTCGGGGTGCTCGGCGACCTCCGGGTCGAGGTTGTTCATCAGCATGCGCAGTGGACCTTCGGTCTGCCAGCTCTTGGCGGTCAGGGTAGAACCCCGGGCGGCACGCACGGGGCGTGGTCCCGAGGGAGGGGGCGTTGCTTTCTCGGTCATTCGAGGTTTCCAATCACGGTGCGGACGGCGGCGAGAATCCGGCCACAAGCGACGGCCTCCACGACGGACTCGATTTCGGGGGAGAGGTAACGGTCGGGCCCCGGTCCTGCGACGTCCCGGCGCACCTCTGCCACTGCAGCGCCGGTGGCGCGCCCGGGCAGAAGTGGCGCGCGCAGGTCTAGTGCGCGGGAAGCGGTGAGGATCTCGATAGCCAGCACCCTGGTGAGCCCGTCGATGGCTCTCCGCAGCTTTCGGGCCGAGGCCCAGCCCATCGACACGTGGTCTTCCTGCATTGCAGAAGACGGGATTGAGTCGACGGATGCTGGCGCGGCCAGGCGCTTCAGCTCTGACACGATTCCGGCAGACGTGTACTGGGCGATCATCAGCCCGGAGTCGACGCCGACCTCGTGGGCGAGGAACGCGGGAAGACCCTGGCTGCGGGCCGGATCGAGCATGCGGTCGGTGCGGCGCTCGGACATGCTCGCGACATCTGCGACCACGATCGCAAGAAAGTCGAGCACATAGGCGACTGGCGCTCCGTGGAAATTGCCATTCGACTCGACCCGACCGTCGAGGGTGACGACTGGATTGTCCACCGCAGAGGCGAGCTCCCGTGCCGCGACCATCGCCGCATGGTCAGCTGTGTCGCGGGCTGCACCATGCACCTGCGGTGCGCAGCGCAGCGAATAAGCATCCTGCACGCGAGTGCATTCTGGGCCTCTGTGGCTCATTACGATCGGCGAGCCGGAGAGCAGCCGGCGGAGGTTCGCCGCCGAGACCTGCTGGCCGGACTGGGGGCGCAGGGCGGCGAGATCCTCCGCGAAGACCGCGTCCGTTCCGAGTAACGCTTCGACGGACATCGCAGCGGAGAGATCAGCGGTGGCGAGTAGCCTGCGGAGGTCGTCGAGAGCGAGCACGAGCTGGCCGAGCATGCCGTCGGTGCCGTTGATGAGGGCGAGTCCCTCCTTCTCGGCGAGTACGACAGGGGAGAGGCCGGCCGCGGTGAGGGCATCGGCGGCGGGCATCAGAATGCCGTCGCGGTCGCGAACCGTTCCTTCGCCCATCAGGGCCAGGGCACAGTGGGCGAGCGGTGCAAGGTCGCCGGAGCAGCCGAGGGACCCGTATTCGCGTACCACCGGAGTGATGCCGGCGTTGAGTATGTCGGCATAGGCTTCCGTCGTCCCGAGTCGAATTCCGGTACGCCCGGTGAGCAGCGTGGAGAGGCGCAGAGCCATCAGCGCTCGCACCGTCTCCCGTTCGACTTCAGGACCGGATCCGGCGGCGTGGGATCGGACGAGGCTGCGTTGCAGCTGGCGGCGACGGTCTTCAGCGATGAAGGTGGTAGCCAGAGCCCCGAAGCCGGTAGAAATGCCGTAATGCGGCTCGATGTCGCTTGCGAGGCGTTCGATGGTCTCCCGGCTCGCGCACACTGCCGCTCTTGCCGCGTCATCGATGATGATCGGAACGTCGTGTCGAGCAATCGCCACCACCTGCTCGGCCGTGAGCGCTCCGATACCGAGGATGACCGCAGGGGTGATCGTGGAATGCTCCATGCACCCATCAGACTCCCTGCAGCGGGCAACACGCCACAGCGTTAGGCTGACCACTGTCTCAGATACGGGACAGTTAAGGGTGTGAGGGGGAAGCCGATGGAAGCTACCGCCCCGCCGGCACCGGCGGCGCACCATACTTTGCGCATTCTGGGGATGCTGTCTGCCCAGCGCGGGCCCGTGGCAGCATCGACCATCGCGCACGCCCTCGACCTGCCGCGCTCGACCGTCTACCGCCTGCTCGGCGTACTCGAGGCACACGGTTTCGTGCTGCACTTTCCCGAGGCGCGACGCTACGGCATCGGCATCGCCGCGTTCGAACTGAGTTCGGGATTCATGCGCCAGGAGCCGCTCACCCGCCTGGGACGGCCCATCCTCTCGGCTCTCGTCGATCGACTCGGTGAGAGCGCCCATCTCACGGTGCTGCACGGGCGAGACGTGGTCTATTTAATCGAGGAGCGCGCGCCGCGTCGACCGCACCTGGTGACGGATGTCGGCGTACGGCTGCCGAGCCACCTCACCGCGAGCGGTCGGGCGCTGCTCGCGACCCTCCCGAAGTCGCAACTGAGGGCTCTGTTTCCCACGAGCGGAGCCTTTGTGCATCGTTCCGAATCGGGGCCGTCCAACTATGCCGAGCTCTCACTCCTGCTCGAGGGCGTGCGCGAGCGCGGATTCGCCGCGGAGGATGGTGATGTCACGGAGGGGATCGCC
>JAYTTG010000366.1:0-5113 GCA_043745175.1 Microbacteriaceae bacterium | reverse complement strand
ACTTCGCCGCGGCCTGGCTGAACAGCGATGCGGGACGGGCGTGAAGTCCGACGCTCGAGGCGACAGTGACGGTTCGTTCAGGCATTATCAATTCCTTGTTATTCGGGGGGCGTGAGGTCGATGGCGACTGGATTAGGGCTCGATGGTAATTTTAATACCATCACCGCGGGCGACGATCTCGATGGCGTCGAGCACGTCGTCGAGACGCAACCGGTGGGTGATGAGATCGGTCACCAGCACAGCGCCGGAGGCGATCAGCCTGAGGGCTTCCCTGTTGTGGGCGGGGCTCGACCCGTTCACTCCCACGATGGTGAGTTCGCGATAGTGCACAAGGTTGGAGTCGACGGTAATCGTGGGGTGGTCCTTTGGGAGCCCACCGAAAAGGCTGAGACGACCTCGACGGGCGAGCATGCGAAGCCCCTGTTCCTGAGCCGCTCCCGACGCCGCCGCAGTGATCACGACATCCGCTCCTCGTCCGCCGGTTGCTTCAAGAACGGCTGCGACGGGATCGATCGACTCCGACGAGATCGCTAGGTCGGGCCGAACCAGGTCGGCTGCCTTCGTGAGCCGCTCCGTATTGAGGTCCACAAGGATGATCGTGGCCGCACCGCGCGAGCGAGCGAGTCGCACATGAAGGCATCCGATCGGGCCGGATCCGATGACGACGACGACATCTCCTGCGCCGACCCGGGCGAGTTCCTGGCCGTTGAGTACACAGGCCAGCGGTTCGGCGAGACTGGCCTCGGCGAAACCGAGTCCCTCCGGAATGCGATTGAGTCCGTCAACGTGCATGACCTCGCGCGGCACGATCATGTACTCCGCGAATCCGCCGGGAAACTGGTATCCCATCGAGAGTTGGTGCGCGCAGACTGTCGGGCGACCGGCCAGACAGTCGGCGCAGGTGCCATCGGGGATCGCTGCGATCACCTGTACGCGATCACCCGCGTTCCAGCCTTCGACACCCTCACCAACGTCGACGATCTCGCCCGCGATCTCGTGACCCATTACCTGGGGCGGGGTCATGTTCGGATGTCCGGAACGCGAGATCTTGACATCTGTCCCACAGGTGGAACAGTTGCGCACCCTGATCTTCACTTCTCCCGCAGAAACCTGCGGTTCCGCAATCTCTTCGAGACGAATGTCACCGGGCGCATAAAACCTCGCTACCTTCATGCGCCCCTACTCGTCTTCTGGCTCGGGCTTGAGGAGCTCGTAAACCTCTGAACTGGTCGTCGCCGCACGAAGCGCCGCCGCCTTGTCCGGGTCCAGGAGCACGGTGGCGAGCTGGGACAGCAGGGCGATGTGTCCGTTGCCGCGCGCGGCGATGCCGACGCACACGCGCACATCGTTGTCATCCCAGTCCACGCCATCCGGAAAGCGGAGAACGACAATGGCATCGTTCTTCACCGAGTCCTTGCCGGCGAGGGTGCCGTGAGGAATAGCGACACCCTCCCCGACGAAGGTAGAAACCGACCGCTCACGCTCGAGCATCGCGTCGATGTAGGAGGCGTCGATCGCGCCGGCCTCCAGCAGGGCCGCTCCGGTCTGCCTGATCGCGTCTTCCTGGTCGATCGCCGTGAGGTCAAGTCGGATGGACGACTCAGCCAACAGGGCGGACAGGCCTGGGGCGGTTTCTTCCGTCATCTGCTAGGCCTCGAAGGTCTCGCCGTTTTGAATGGCTTTGACGATCTTGGCGACGGCAGGGTCGCCCAGGAAGAGCTGGAACGGCACGACCGGAACGTCGGGCACGGTATGCCTGGCGCGATCCGCCAACCCTATGTGGGTGAATACCAGGTCGGCGTCGCTCGGGATTGAAGCGACGGGGGAATGCTCCACCGTCACTCCGTTCTTGGCGAGTTGCTTCTTCAGCGTTGAGGCCAGCATTACGCTGCTGCCCATTCCCGCGTCGCACGCAACGATCAGCTTTTTGATGCGTGATCCGTCGATGGTTGCCATTTCAGATTCTCCTTGACTGTTGTGCAGCGGTTCAGGCGACGGGGGCGGTCGCCGGCTTGTTCTTGTTGCGCACGCTCTGCTCCCGAGCGGCCTCGAGATCGAGACCGCTGTTCTGGTTGCGACCGAAGCCCAAGAGCAGGGCGCTCACGATAAACGCTACGCCTGCGGAGACGAGGATTCCGAGCAGGATTGTCGGAAGATCACCCGGGTAGGCCACGAGAATGTAGGCGAAGATACTTCCCGGTGATGCGGGTGCGAGTAGTCCGTCGTTGAACAGGCTGAACATTAGGACGCCGGATGCTCCACCCGCGATGGCGGCGATGAGCAGGATCGGCTTCATGAGCACGTACGGGAAGTAGATCTCGTGGATGCCACCGAGGAACTGCACGACAATCGCGGCCGGGACGGTCGCGCGAATGGCGATCGGTCCGAACAGCATCATGGCGACCAGGATCCCCAGGCCGGGCCCGGGGTTCGACTCGAGCATGAACAGGATCGACTTGCCGTCCGGTCCCGCGGCCTGCTTCGCGGCGAGTGGCACGAGTACGCCGTTGCCGATCGCGTTGTTGAGGAACAGGATCTTGGCCGGTTCGATGATGATCGAGGCGAGGGGCAGCAGCTTCGCGTTGATGAGACCATCCACGAATTTCGCGAATATCGTTGTCAGCGTAAAGACTGCCGGGCCGAGCAGGAACACACCGACGAGCGCGGAGAAGCCACCGACGATGCCGGAGGTGAAGTTGTCCACCAACATCTCAAATCCGCCGCGGAGCTTTCCGTCGATCAGGCTGTCGATCCACTTGAGCAGCAGCGCCGCGAGCGGGCCGATGATGAGTGCTCCGAGGAACTGCGGACCGAGTTCGGCGATCGACTTCGGCGGGGTCGCGCCCGAAGCGGCGAGGCCGAGGGCGAGCGGCGACACGATGACACCGATCGTCGCTATCGCGCCGACGACTGCACCGCGCTGGCCGTGAACCGTACGACCACCGGTGTAACCGATGAGGATCGGGAGCAGGAAAACGATGATCGGACCGACGATGCTCGACGCTTGGCTCGCGAACGGCACGACACCGTCCTTGGCCACCGCACCGGTCGCCCGAGCGATCTCGTTGACCCAGCCGTTGGGAATGAACAGGGCCGTGACGAGACCCCAGGCGATGAACGCGCCGAGGTTCGGCATGATCATTCCCGCAAGGAATGCACCGCCTCGCTGGATGCGTGCGCGGGCGCCGGTTCCGGCGGCCACGGGAGTGTAATCGGACATTTCTGGTGGTACTCCTTTGTACGAGTCAGGACTGCTGCGGATGGGGCAGGTGGGATTCGGCGGGCTATCAGGTGGCCACGAGAGGCCGATCCAAATCTGGCTGCCAGACCAGATGGACGTTTGTGGAGGCGATATCGCCTGGACCGGGAACAGAGGTGCCCGGGAGACTGACCGCGGCGGCGCCCCAGGCGAGCGCTTCGACCAACGCGGCACCCTCGTCTGATTCGTCGGTGGAAAACTTCGAAAGGAATCCGGCAAGGAAGCAATCCCCTGCTCCAACGGTGCTGCGCCGCTCGAGAACGGTGGATTCGCCGACGATCACCCCGTGTTCGCCGACCAACACCGCACCGTCGGCGCCGAGACTCACAAGAACCCGTTCGACGCCGAGCACGCGAAGCTCTTCGGCTGCTGCGATCACGTCGGACATCGAGTCGAGCTTCCGCCCCACCGCCTCTGCGAGTTCTGCACGATTAGGTTTTATCACCCGCGGACGGGCCGAAATGGAGGCGGTGAGGGCATCACCGCTCGTGTCGACGGCGAGGGAGGCACCGAGATCGGTCACCGAGGTCAACAACTCGACGAGTTGTGCCGCCGAGCACTCCGGGGGCATGCTCCCGGAGAAGACCACCCAGTCGCGGGCCGACACAAGTCCGGCGAGCACCGTCGCCAGTACCGAAAAATCATCTGCGCAGAGCGCGGAGCCGGGCTCGTTGAACTTAGTGATCGTGCCGTCGGGCTCAGACACGGTGAGATTGGATCGGGTGCGGCCCTTCACCGGAACGAGCCTGGTGGCCACTCCGGCAGCGTCCAACAGCGCACTCAACTCAGCACCCTCAGGGCCACCCACGGGGAGCACCGCGATGCTCTCGATGCCATTGCGCGACAGCACCCTGGTGAGGTTGACACCCTTCCCGCCGGGTTGCAAAATCGGCACCGAGGTTCGTAGTACGGCGCCACGTTCGAGTCGGTCGACCTGCACCGTCCGGTCGAGGCTGGGGTTGAGAGTCACGGAGACGATCACACGATCACCACCGATGGGCCAGCACTCTCGATGTCTTCGGCGAATTCCACGTCGAGACCGACATCGGTGATGATCGTATCGACGACACTCAGCGGAGCAACGCGGGCAAAATCTTCCCGGCCGAACTTGGTGTGATCTGCCAAGACGACAACTCGACGGGACGCCTCGATCAGCGCCCGCTTGATGGTCGCCTCGGCAATGTCGGGGGTGGTGAGCCCACGCTCGACGCTGATTCCGTTGGTACCCATAAACGCGACGTCCGCGAAGACATCCACGATCTGGGCCTTGGTCCACTCCCCCACCGCCGCGTGTGTGCGTGGACGCACAACCCCGCCGAGCAGGTGAAGGCTGATGTTGGGCCGACCGGTGAGAATCGCTGCGACCGGGATCGAGTGCGTGACGACAGTGAGCTCGCGATCGGTCGGGAGCAATCGCGCGAGGCGCACTGTCGTCGTCCCCGCGTCGAGGATGATGGATCCGCCGTCGGGAAGCTCCTCGAGAGCTGCGCGGGCAATGCGTTCCTTCTGCCCCGCGGAGTGACCCTCGCGGTCCGCGACATCCGGCTCATTACCGAAGCGCTCGACCGGTATGGCGCCGCCGTGGACTCGTCGCAGGACTCCGCGGCGCTCAAGGGCGGTGAGGTCTCGACGCACAGTCTCCGGTGTCACCGCAAGGTCGCGCGCCAGCCCAGCAACCTCGACACGGCCGAATGACCGCGCAGTCTCCAGGATCTGCTCGTGTCGCTCAGGAGCGTACATCGGACCTCTTCGTCGGGAACATAACAACATTGAAAATGTTGATCTGCCTTTATATAAGTCCGTTTGTGTCCGCTTGTCAACTCACATCACTCGCAGGGGTCGCGTGTCTCCCGT
>JAYTTG010000365.1:0-5140 GCA_043745175.1 Microbacteriaceae bacterium | reverse complement strand
ATCGAATTCCGCTCCATGTGCGAGCACCACTTGCTGCCTTTCGTCGGCGTCGCCCACCTCGCCTATCTCCCGTCGACACGAATCGTCGGCCTCGGCGCACTCGTGCGGGTCGTCGAGTCGCTTGCCGCGCGTCCGCAGTTGCAGGAGCGCCTCACCGAGGAGATCGCGGATGCCCTCCAGACCGGCCTCGGTGCGCGGGGCGTGCTCGTGGTGCTCGATGCAACGCATGGCTGCGTCACCGCACGGGCCAGCCGCCAGACCCGCAGTACCACCGTGACGCTCGCGAGCCGCGGTGCCCTCTCCCAGGCCGCCGAGCGCGCTGAAATCATGGCGCTGATCGGGGTTATCCCATGAGCAGTGAACTCGTTGCCCTGCGGCCGTACCGTCCCATCGGTCTCACCCGTCCCCGCATCATGGGTATCGTCAACGTGACCCCCGACTCGTTCAGCGACGGTGGCAACTACCTCCTGCTGGATGCCGCAATCGCGCACGCCGAAGCGCTCGTCGCGGCCGGAGCCCAGCTTGTGGACGTCGGCGGGGAATCGACCAGGCCCGGGGCGGAACGAGTGTCCGCCGTCGAGGAACAGCGCCGCGTGCTTCCGGTGATCGAGGCGCTTGCCGACCGGGGCATCCCGGTGAGCGTCGATACCCTGAATGCGTCGACGGCCCTCGCTGCAGCAGAACTCGGGGTTGTGATCATCAACGACGTGTCCGCCGGCCTCGCGGATCCCGGCATGGCGAGGGTTGCCGCAGAGACCGGGCTGCACTTTGTCGCAAGCCACTGGATCGCGAGCAACTGGCGCGGGTCGAACGCGCCCGGTGACGGTAGCAGGCCGAGCACCAGCTACGGCAATGTACTGCGCGACGTGCGCAACGACCTGAAGAACCGTGTGGCCGAACTCATCGTCAATGGGGTTCGTCCGGATCGCATCATTCTCGATCCCGGTATCGGCTTCGCCAAGACAGCCGAAGAGAACTGGCAGCTGCTCGCCAACATCGCGGCTCTCGGTACGATCGGCTACCCGGTGTTGATCGGGGCGTCTCGCAAGCGATTCCTCGCTACTCTCGTCGCGCCGGATGCCCCGACTGCGGCACGCGATCCTGCGACGGCCACCATCAGCGCGCTCGCCGCACAGGCCGGCGTTTGGGGGGTGCGCGTGCACAATGTTGCGGCAACGAAAACTGCCCTCGATGTGTGGGAGGCGATGCAGCCGTGACCGAACGGGAATCGCCGATCGACAGTATCCGCCTCACCGGGCTGCGCATCTTCGCCCACCACGGCGTGCTCGATTTCGAGCGGGAGAACGGCCAGGAGTTCATCATTGACCTCGAAATCGCGGTCGATCTTGAGCCAGCCGCAGCCTCCGACGATGTGACCAAAACCATTCACTACGGCGAGCTGGCCGAGGCGGTGTACGCGGCGGTGCAGGCGGACGCGGTGGATCTCATCGAGACCGTGGCCGAACGGGTCGCCGCGATCGCCCTTGGCTATGAGCGCGCCCTCCAGGTGACCGTCACCATCCACAAGCCAGCTGCGCCGATCAGCGTGCCTTTCAGTGATGTCTCGGTAACCATCACCCGCAGCCGTCCGCTGAGGCACAACGCTGCGACGGAAGAACGTTCGTGAGGCGGCGCGTCGTGCTGCCGGCCGTGATCGCGCTCGGATCCAATCTCGGTGACCGGGAGGATAACCTGCGGGCAGCCGTTCGCGACATTGCAGCGCTCGGCGGCGTGACCGTGACGGCGGTCTCGGGCATCGTGCAGTCCCACGCGGTCAAACCGACAGGAACGGATGCCACAGCTCCCGACTACCTCAACGCGGTGATGCTCGTGCGGAGCGCACTCCACCCCGAGGCCCTGCTCATCGAACTCAACCGCATAGAGGCGGAACACGGTCGCGTGCGGGTCGAGCGCTGGGGCGATCGCACGCTTGATCTCGACATCATCTCCTTCGCGGGGTTGGAGCGTCATACCGACGACCTCATCCTGCCGCATCCACGGGCCTGGGAGCGCGCATTCGTGATCGTGCCCTGGCTGCAGATGGACCCGGACGCCGAGCTCCGCGGGCATGGGCGCATTGATTCGCTCTTCGTTGCGACCTCGAGCGAGGTGTGGGGCTGCGACGCGCCACCGCTGTGGAGTGAGTCATGAAACGCACGAATATCACGACTCTCGTGCTGCTCGCCCTCATCGGCGGCATCGGCGGCGGATTCATCGAGACGCTCCTCGCCGCCGCGGGACGCCCGATCGTGCTTCCTCCACTCACACTCGGACTCGCACTTCTCGCTATCGGGATCATGGTGGTGGTGCTCGCCCTGCCAATTCGCCGACTGACCAGGGGCAAGGCATCCCAACCGATCGATCCGTTCTATTCGACGCGAGTACTCGTGCTCGCCAAGGCAAGTGCATTGAGCGGGTCGCTCCTGACCGGATTCGGCGCCGGGGTGCTCATCTACCTCCTCAGCCGCTCGGTCGTTCCTGGAGCCGGCTCGGTCGTGCAGTCCGTGGCCACCCTCGTTGGGGCCGCCTGCCTGCTGGCCGGTGGCCTGGTAGCGGAGCATATGTGCACGGTTCCGCCGAACGACGACGATGACGATCAGGGTAACCGGGCCGTGCAGGTTCGGCCGTAGGGTGGGCAGCATGGATCGACTCGAACTCCCCGACGTGACCTGGCGACGGGTTTCTCCCCGGCTCGTGTGGGTCGAACTCGTCGGCGGCGCCGGATTCCTGGTGGTGGTGCTCGCGGCAGGGATCCTGATGTTCCTGCTACAGGTGTGGGTCGCCTTCGCCGCTCTCGCCGCTATCGCCATTATCGCGATCGTGAATCTCGCGCTCACCCCCCGGCGCGTTCGGTCTATCGGGTACCAGTTACGCGAGGACGACGTGCTGTTCCGCCGCGGCATCATGTGGCAGCGCTTCGTCGCGGTACCGTACGGACGCATGCAGCTCGTGGACATCAATCGCGGCCCTATCGCGCGCGGGCTCGGCTTGAGCGAGCTCAAGTTCGTGACGGCCGCGGCAGCCGCCGGGGTGACCATCCCCGGTCTCACCGAGGCAGAGGCCGAGCAATTGCGCGACCACCTGGTGACCGTTGCGGAGAGCCGTCGGGCGGGCCTGTGATCGATCCCGAGATCTCGGCCCCCGTTTCTGTGCCAGCGGTCGTCGCGCGACTCACCGACGGTGAATGGCATCGACTCCACCCGGCCACACCGCTGCTGAAGGGTGGCTTTGCGCTGATCGTGGTGCTCGGCTACATCGTGAGCAACCTCCGCGAACGACTGCTAGGAATGTTCCTGCCGCGGTTCGACGATGGCGGGGATCCGGTGGACTACGTCGTGAACCACGGCATCATCCTCCAGGTGCTCGCGGCGGTCGCTGGGCTGCTCATCCTGCTGATCGGTGGCTTCTATGTCTCCTGGCGCATGCACACCTTCCGCATCACCAGCGAGGTAGTCGAGGTGCGTTCGGGCATCCTGTTCCGCACCAATCGCAAGGCAAGGCTCGATCGTATCCAGGGAATTAACATCGTGCGGCCCTTCGTCGCCCGGCTGTTCGGTGCCGCAAAGCTTGAGATCAGCCAGGCCGGTCACGACGCGAATGTGCACCTCTCCTACCTCAGTTCCGCGGCGGCGGACAATCTGCGCGGGGAGATCCTCCGCCGGGCATCCGGTACCCGCGCGGCCGAACGGGCCGCCGCGGCGCCCGTGGGCACGATGCTCGACCGGCGGGTGAATGAGCTGCTCGCTCCCGAGCTGGATCCGGATGCCGCCCCGCCGGAGTCCGTCGTGAAGATCCATCTCGGTCGACTATTCGGGTCGATTTTCCTCGGCACCGGAACGGTGATCGCGGCGCTCGTCGTGATCGGAGCCGCAATCTGGATCTCGGTGAGCGGTCACCTTTTCGTGCTGTTCTTCGCCCTCCCTGGCATCATCGGATTCGGCGGATATTACGTGCGCCGGTTCTCCCAATCGCTTCGGTACACGATCGCCGGCACGCAGGACGGGGTGCGCGTCGGCTTCGGGCTGTTCTCCACCAGCAACGAGACACTGCCCCCTGGGCGCATCCATTCGATTGAAGTCAGCCAGTCGCTGCTCTGGCGGCCGGCCGGCTGGTGGCAGATCCGGGTGAACCGAGCGAGCCATACCTCGAGCCGCGGGTCGGCGAACCAGGCGAACACGACGATCCTGCCGGTGGGCAACCTGGCGGATGTCACGGCCGTGTTGAAGCTCATGCTGCCGGACTTCATCGGGGAGGAGACGAGCGCGTTCATCGAGAGCGGTATGACCTCCACGGGCGCCGACGGTTTCACCAACTCCCCGCGACGGGCGGCGTGGCTGCGGCCACTCTCCTGGCGACGCAATGGTTTCGCAATCGTGTCCGGCTCGCTGTTGCTTCGGAAGGGAGCGATTTGGCGGCGACTCATCATCGTGCCGCAGCCGCGCCTGCAGAGCGTTGGGCTGCACCAGGGCCCCCTGCTACGACTGCTGCGCCTCGCGTCGATTCAGCTCCACACGGTGCACGGGCCGATCACCGCGGACCTCGGAGCCATAGACCGGGATGCCGCGCTCGCGTTCTTCACCGAGGTCGCGGCGGTGGCAGTGCGCGCCGGACAGTCGGACACCTCGCACCGCTGGCGTTCCGGAGAGCTACCCGCATGAACAGTGACGCTCACCCGCCCTCCGATCGCGAGGAGGACGCCCGCCGCCGTTCGGGTCGCCTCGGCATCGGAATCGTCGGGGCTGGCCGAGTCGGTCCGGTTCTCGGGGCGGCGCTCGCCGGCGCCGGGCACGCAGTCGTGGGTATCTCCGCGATATCCGAATCCAGCCGGGAGCGTGCCGAGGCGATGCTGCACGGCGTACCGATCCTCGAAGTGCCAGCGATCATCGAACGTAGCGAACTCGTGATCCTCGCGGTGCCGGCTGCAGAGCTTCCGGCGCTGGTCGCCGGGCTCGCCTCCACGGGAGCGTGGCAGCCGGGACAGCTCGTGCTTCACACCGCCGCTGAGTACGGCACGGCGGTGTTGGCTCCCGCGATCGCGGCCGGCGTCATCCCGCTCGCCATCCATCCGGCCGTCTCCTTCACGGGCACGACCATCGACATCGCCCAGCTCGTCGGTGCGTACTTCGCAGTCACCGCGCCC
>JAYTTG010000364.1:0-5141 GCA_043745175.1 Microbacteriaceae bacterium | reverse complement strand
TAGAGTCAAACAATGGATGCCCCGTCGAGCACGCGCGTCGACAGCTGGATCTGGGCCGTGCGACTCTCAAAGACCCGTTCGGCAGCGACGGCCGCCTGTCGTGCCGGACACGTGCATGTGAATGGCGAGAGAGCCAAGGCCGCCCGGCCTGTGCACATCGGCGATGAGGTGCGGATACGAAACTCTGAACTCGAACGCACGGTTCGGGTCGCCCGACTCGTTGCGAAACGTGTCGGCGCGGTGGTGGCCGCAGAGTGCGTCGTCGACCTGACCCCACCGCCTCCGCCAAAGGAAGAAGTGGCAGCGAAGATCCGGCGGGACCGAGGAGCGGGACGTCCAACCAAACGCGAGCGACGTGACCTGGAGAGGCTGCGCGGCCGCAGTTCGGAAGAGTGATTCCGGGTCGTATCAACAGTGCATGAAGTGCCCGCGTTCCGCCTCGATGCGGTCGTCGAGTTCACGCCACCTTCCCTGTCCCGACCAAGGGTGTGGTCGGTCACCCCGATCCGAGCGGCGAGTTCGGACCCGACCACCGGGGTGACTCTGCGAGAAGGCTCTTCATGTCGAACAGTCGGCTTCAGTGCTGACGTCGACCGGCAGGTGAGTGAAAACCTGCGGTTCGTGCAGCTGACACCGCCGGGATCGACGTGCTGGGTATATCTGGGCGCCAGCCTGACCACCATGACGCGTGGCACCCAACGGGGCAACAGCTGGTCGATCCAGCAACTCCCGTCCCGACGCCGAGGGCAGGGGGTCGCGGCGCCGCCGGTTCGCTCCGGCCGGGGTACCCGTCTACTCTGGATCGGGGCCGCAGGGTTCGATTGAGAGCGAACGGGGTCGGTGTGAAGAGTCGAATCGTCGCGTCGCTCGGTCTTATCGCGGGGCTTCTACTGATGAGTGGATGCGCGGCGGCGACCGCGTCGCCCCGCGCGACACCGACCGCGAAGGTCACCTCGCCAGCGATCCCCATCGAGCTCTATGTGATGCCGGACAGAGCGAACGCCACCTCTCTCGACCGTGAGACGCACACCATCACGACGATCGGCATCGATGGGGTTGTGGTCTCGTTAACCGGTGATGGCGTTTCGAAGCTTCCAGCGACTGCGACCACCCTTGTCGCGGCCGCCCACGCTCGCGGGCTCACTGCCGAGCTTCTGGTCAACAATTACGACACCATCACCAATGGCTTCTCACCGAAGATCGCGACCGCACTACTGGGAAACCCCGAGCACCGCAGCGCAGTGATAGCCGAGCTCGTCGCCCAGGTCGCCGTGGCTGGCTTCGACGGCGTGCAGATCGATCTGGAATCGCTTACCCTCGATGACTCTGCGGGACTTGCAGCGTTCACGGCCCAGCTGCACGAGTCACTCGGCGCTCCGAAATCCGTGTCGATGGCCGTAACGGCAGAGAAGTCCCCCGGCCGCTACCTCGGTGCGGGCTACGACTTCGCGCGGTTGACGCCGCTGCTCTCCCGGGTGGTTCTGATGGCCTATGACCAGCACGGTCCCACCTGGTCGAAGCCCGGCGCGGTCGGCGGACTCCCCTGGGCCACCACCGCACTCGATGCCCTCCTTGCCGCGGGCATTCCTGCTGGCCATATCGATTTGGGCGTGGCCGGCTACGGCTACTCCTGGCCCGGAAATGGCTCAGACGGCAGGCAGCTGAGCGATGATGGCTCCCGCACCCTTGCCGGTGACCTCGCCCGATGGAACCCGACCGAGGCGGAGTGGACCGCGACGCTTCCGGATGACACGGTCGTCTGGTGGTCTGACTCACGCTCTCTATCGGTGCGCAGAACCCTCGCTCTCAGTCGTGACCTGCACGGTCTGGCAGTGTGGGAGCTGTCGCTCACCGACCCGCCGTAGGCAGATCCGGGCGAGCAAGTGAGAGCCAGGCTGCCGAAGCGTTCACGCTGGATATCGCCGTGCGCGAGGGGGCAGGCTGTTTCTCACCGTGCCGAACCGGCTCGGCATCGAAAACCGGCCCGGATGTCGAGGTAATCGCGAAAGCTTCCATCCCGGTAATCGGCTGGATATTGGCCGCGGCGTTCTGACCGGCACCGGTGCGGATACGCTGGGACCGACCGAAAGGGAGTGGAACGCATGACTGAAGCAGGAGAACTGAGCGAGCCAGTGCAGGACGGAAGCGGCGACGCGACCCGTGACCAAAAGATCGCCGGCCTCGCACGTCAGGTCGCTGCGGATCTCACCCTCCGACCACAGGAAGACCTGCTGACCCAGTTGCGGGTACGCCTCTTCGACGCGAGTATCACGGTCGATGAGGCTGAACTCATCGCCATCGCCGGCACCATCGCTCTCGGCAAATAGCCGAAGAGACTACTGCCCGAGGAGCCAGCCGTCCGGTTCCGCGAGTTTCGCCGCGGCCTCCGGTCCCCATGAACCTCGTGGGTAGGAAAGAACCGTTGGTGGCTTCTTGAGAATTGGAGCGATCGCTTCCCAGGCGTGACCGAGGCCGTCTGGGCGTGTGTAAAGCGAGCGGTCGCCAACTACCACGGCGTTGATAAGCGTGACATAGGGCGGCAGCGGATCCGCATCGGCCACTTGGGACAACGGGAGCGCCGTTGTGCCGGTGGCAAGCTCGAAACCCGCACCAGGCTCCTTCACGACGACACGCAGATCAATCGCGCCGGAGCCCGCGAGCGTCACCGTGAGTACGTTGCCTGCGACCGGGGTGTCGTGACTCAACGGTCCGGTACCTGGTTTGCGGAAAACGATACTCACCTGTTGGGCGTCCGTGGCGAGTTGCTTTCCCGTGCGCAGGAGAAACGGCACTCCTCGCCAGCGATCGGTGTCGATCCACAGTCGAGCGGCGACGAAGGTATTGGTGATCGAGTCCACTGCGACGCCTTCAGTATCGGTGTAGCCCTCGAACTGGCCCAGCACCACATCCTCTCGGACCAGAGGTCGGAACGCCGCTATCACGGACTCCCGGGCGCCCTGTAAATCGTCGGCCTTCATCGAGAGCGGCGGTTCCATGGCGATCTCGGCTGCTACCTGAAACAGGTGGGTCACGATCATGTCGAGGAGCGCCCCGGTCTCGTCGTAAAACTCCGCCCGATCGTCGATGTCAAGAGTCTCTGGGATGTCGATCTGCACTGCTCGAATGTGTTCACGGTCCCAGGCTGTGTCGAAGAGTCCGTTGCCAAAGCGCAGCGCATGTAGGTTCTGCGTGCCTTCCTTGCCAAGGAAATGGTCGATACGAAAGACCTGGTGCTCCTCGAGCACTCGATGCACCGCATCATCCAACTCCTGGAAGTTCTCGAGAGATGTGCCGAAGGGTTTCTCGTAGACAACGCGCGAACCCTCAGCGAGATCGTGTTCATCGAGTCCCTCCGTGACCGTGATGAACGCAGTCGGCGGGATCGCGAGATAGTGGATGAACTGCACGTCATCTCCCAGTTCTGCCTTCACATCAGCGAGGACATCGAGGAGGGATCCCGGATCGGACTTCGTGAAACCCCCGCCAGCGAATCGCAAATGAGCGCTGAACTCATTCCAGGGACCCTCTTCGGGCTTCGGGCCGAACTCGGTCAGCACTTCGCTCACGTGCTCACGGAAGTCCTCGTGCGAGACGTCACCACGGCCGTTTCCCACCAGGAGCCACTTTTTCGGCAAGAGATCGTGCTTGGCTAGCTCGAAAAACGCCGGGATCACCATCCGCTTGGCGAGATCGCCGGTCGCACCGAACAACACGAACACCGTGGGGCCTGCTTCTGAACTGTCTTCCATCGGATTCTCCTCGCTCGATCGCTAGTGGGGTCATGGTGGACTGTGGCCCGGGTCGACCGTGAATACAAGGGGCTCGACGCGGGGTCACAGCGCAATTTCGGGCACAGGAATCGGCGTCTCGGATTTGCAGACAGACCTTTTGAAGAGAAAGGAAGGCGTTAGGATAAGCCCAGCTTCCCCAGACCCCGGCGGCACCTTTCTCGCACAGTGCGCACGTGCGAGCGCCCCGAATCTCCGCTCCTATCCCCCTCTCGGCGGGTCACTTCGGCAGATCGGGGCAGAGGAACTCGATCTACGGGTGGTCGTGATCCTCAACAGGCGAGGCCGGTGCCGTTCGATCAGGTACGCCACCGGCCTCTGCTTGGTTTGAGTGCGCGCCTTACGTCTAGGATCTTCACGACGTCGAGCTATTCGACGTCCCAGCTACGCAATCGGCTGGTCGGATCGAGCCTCGAGAGGATGCGACCCATGATGCGGTCGAGGTCGGCGACATCCGACTGATCCAGCACGTCGATCACTGTGTCACGTACGGTGGCGACATGACCCGGCGCCGTCTCGACGACTTTTCGCCACCCCAGCTCGGTGAGCGATGCATTGGTCGCGCGACGGTCTTCAAGGCACGGTGTGCGCGCTACGAATCCGCGCCGCTCCAGCCGCGCAATCACATGCGACAGGCGCGCGAGACTCGCATTTGTGGCGGCGGAGAGTGCCATCATGCGCAGGGTGCGCTCCGGCGCCTCCGAGAGCCTGGCAAGGGTCAAGTACTCGAAGTGCGTGAGCTCGGCATCCCGCCGCAACTGCGAATCGAGGATGCTGGGCAGCAGTTCAAGTACCGAGACCAGTCGAATCCAGGAGTGCAATTGCTCCGGGGTCAGCCAGCGGGGATCATTCATCCGCGCAGTCTACTTGTTTGCTTGACGCTACAACTAAAAGGCGAATATTCGTTGTACCGTCAAGTTTTACCCTCGATATTCGGCGACGCTCACCGGCGACTTCGTCATGCTCATGCGGCCGCGAAGAAGGGAACATGGCGAAGAGCACCGGGCCGATTTGCTACCCCCGTGACAAACCGGCCCGCTCGTCACCCCTGATCAGTGGATCAGCACCTTCAGCGCGTCGTGTTCTGCCGCATGGCCGAAGACGTCGTAGGCCTCTAGCATCTGGTCGAAAGCGAACTCGTGAGTCACGAACTTGTCGGCGGGGAGCTTGTGTTCCGCAACGAGTTTCAGCAGCATCCCGAGTGTGTTGGTGTTCACGAGGCCCATCGAGATATCGATGTTCTTGATCCAGAGTTCATTCAGCGCGAGCTCGACGGGCTTGCCGTGCACCCCGATGTTGGCGACATGACCGCCGGGTCGCACGATGTCCGTGGCCATGGTGAACGTGTCGGGC
>JAYTTG010000363.1:0-19827 GCA_043745175.1 Microbacteriaceae bacterium | reverse complement strand
TCGAGCCTCGAGAACATGTTTGCGCCACTGGCGGTGGAGATCACGCGGCCTGCGCTGTGCTTAAGGCGGTCGAGCAGCAGGGCGGTGAGCAGGAACGGCGCGAGGTGATTGTGCTGCAGGGTTCGCTCATGGCCATCTGCCGATAGACCGCGCGTACTCACGAGCCCTCCGGCGTTGTTGGCAAGCACGTCGATGCGCGGGTAGCTTGCGAGCAGCTCGTCGGCGAGGGCACGCACCTCGGCGAGACTGTCGAAGTCGGCAATGAACGGAAATCCGCCCACCTGGTCGGCGACGGCGCGGGTGCGCTCGGCATTGCGACCGACAACGGCGACCGTCGCCCCCCTGGTCGAGAGCGCAATCGCCGCGGCACGACCCAGGCCCGAACTCGCTCCCGTGATCACAATGACTTTTCCACTCAGTTCCGCGCTGGCTCCGCTCATCGGCAGCTCCCTTTCTCACGTCCTGCTTCTCTTTTGAACCGGTTGAAAACTGCGACTGGTCCCCCGGCGATGTTCAAGGGGATAAATGCGAGCCCAAAGCGCTTCGACCGGCCACTCTGCACCGACTCATGCTGCGGGACTGTCAGCACAGTACTCAGGTGGACGCTCCGCCTCATCGCGCGCGGAAGCGCCGTGGTCGTAGTGGGCATGATTCGTTTCTACACCGTTCCGCCCGGCTGTCGATACCGTTCTCCGTCCAGCCGTCGCTCGATCGGCACCCCTACAGTGGGGTTATGACCGGCACGCTGAAACGAGTCGCGCTCGTATCCATGCATACATCGCCCGCGGCACTCGCGGGCAGCGGGGACTCCGGCGGCATGAACGTGTCCCTGCTCGCCACCGCCACCGAGCTGGCGCTGAGGGGTGTCGAGGTCGACCTGATCACCCGGGCGACCGGGGATGCCGCGGTCATCCAGCTCGCCGATGGCGTAGTTCTCCGTGAACTGCCGGCCGGCGAACGCGGAGTCATCCCCAAGGAGCGTCTCGGGGAGGTTGCCGATGAGTTTGGTGAAGCTGTCGCGCAGCTCACCGGGCGCCAGCAGCCGCGCTACGACCTCATCCATGCCCACTACTGGCTGAGCGGGCTCGCGACCCTCCCCGTCGCGCTGGAGCTCGGACTGCCGTTCGTGCAGAGCTTCCATACTCTTGCTGCTATGAAGAACGCGGCCCTTGCGCCCGGGCAGGAGCCTGAGCCTGAGCGACGGCTGCGCACCGAGATGTACCTTGCGAACCAGGCGAGCGCCGTCGTAGCCGGTTCATCCGCAGAAGTCTCCAGCCTCATCGACGAAGTTCGCGCGCCCGCCGATCGGGTGTGGGTGATTCCGCCGGGCGTGGATGTCGACCTGTTCACCCCCACGCGAAGGGATGCCGCGGACTCGCGCATGCGCGGCGAACTCAATATCGCTCCCGAACGTCCGATCATCGCGATTGTCGGGCGAGTGCAGCCCCTCAAGGACCAGGAGCTCGCGATCCGCGTGCTCGCCGAACTCCACGCCCTGAGTGGCTCTGCTCCGGTGCTCGTGGTGGCGGGAGAGGCGACCCCCGGACAAGACGGCTACGCGTCATTGCTTCAGGCGGTCGCCGCAGAACTCGGCGTGCTCGCCGAGGTGCGGTTCGCTGGAGCGCTGTCGAGGGAGAGGCTCGCCGACCTGCTTGCCATCGCCACGGTCACTCTCGTGCCGTCACACTCGGAGACATTTGGGCTGGTGGCCCTCGAGTCGGCCGCCAGTGGCACCCCGGTGATCGCATTTCGCGGTGGCGGCCTTGTCGAGTCGGTGTCGGCCGGAGTATCGGGGCTGCTCATCGACTCTCGCGAACCCCGGGCCTGGGCGCAGGCGACCGTCTCCCTTCTCGATGACGGCGCTGGACTCGAGCGGCTCTCCCGTTGCGCCCGACACTACGCCGAGGGATTCACCTGGGCCGCGACGGCGACGGCACTCACCGGGGTGTACGCAAGCCTCGGTTAAGCTGATTTTCGCGCTCAGCCGGTTATGGCGGTCAGGGGCGGCCGTAGGTTTCCAGCAGCCGCAGCCAGATCTCGTTCATCGTGGGGTAGGCCGGCACGGCATGCCAGAGGCGGTCGATCGGCACCTCGCCAACGATCGCGGTCGTGGCGGCATGCAGCAGTTCCGAGACATCCTGCCCCACAAAGGTGACGCCGAGGAGGACTTTGCGCTTCTCGTCCACGATCATGCGCGCGTGGCCTTCGTAGCCGTCGGCCTGCACTGACGCGCCAGCTACCCCGCCGAGGTTGTAGTCCACCACGCGGATGTCGTAGCCGGCCTTCACCGCTGCCTTCGCCGTCAGTCCCACCGACGCGACCTCGGGGTCGCTGAACGTCACCTGGGGCACCATCTCGTGGTCGGCCGTCGCAGCGTGCTTTCCGAAGCGGTTATCGTGCACACCCGTGCCGAAGGCACGTGCCGCGATCACGTCTCCGGCCGCCCGCGCCTGGTACTTGCCCTGATGGGTGAGCAGCGCGCGGTGGTTAACGTCGCCGCAGGCATAGAGCCAGTCGAAGCCCTTCACCAGCATGGTGTCGTCTACCTCCATCCAGTCGCCAGGGGTTAGCCCGATGTTCTCGAAACCTAAGTCATTCGTTCGTGGCAGACGTCCGGTGGAGACGAGCACCTCGTCGGCGACGACTGTTGAACCATCGTTGAGTTCGAGTCTTATCCCGTCGTCGTCCCGGCGGGCGGAGGTCGTCTCGACCCCGCGCAGTACTGTGACACCGAATTTCTCGAGCGCGGCGGTCACCAGCTCGCCGGCAAACGGCTCCTCGGTGCCGAGCAGATTCGCTCGGGCGATGATCGTCACCCCGGTGCCGAAGCTCTGATACGCGGTCGCCATCTCGACGCCGACCACACCACCGCCGATGATCGCGAGCCGCTTGGGCGCGATCTTCGCACTCGTGGCATCCCGACTCGTCCAGGGCGAGACATCCGCAAGGCCAGGGATGTCGGGAAGCAACGGGTCGGACCCTACGCTCACCGCGACCGCGTGCCTGGCCGTGTAGACGGTGCCGTCGACAGTGACCTGCTTCTCGCCAGTGAGACGCGCGTGGCCGCGCACCAACACTATTCCCGCTCCCTCGACCCATTTCACCTGGCCCGCGTCATCCCAGTTGCTGGTGAAACCATCACGGCGAGCGAAGGTGGCGGCAACATCCAGTTCTCCGGTCACGGCTTCACGGGCCCCACCGACAGCCTGGGCGGCACGCAACACGATGCCGCTGCGCAGCAATGCCTTGGACGGCATGCAGGCCCAATACGAACACTCGCCGCCGACGAGCTCGCTCTCGATGAGCAGAGCGGTGAGCCCGCCTTGCACCGCTCGGTCAGCGATGTTCTCGCCGACAGCGCCAGCACCGATCACAATGAGGTCGTAGGTGGTGTCGATCATGTGCACTCCAAGCGATTCAGTGACGGGGTCGGTGACTACTTCGCGGAGCCGAGCCAAGAGACGATCTCAGCCGCATGGTTCTGGGGATCATGGACAGGGAAGAAGACTTTCTCGATAGTCGACCCGTTTGCGATGATCGTCAAGCGGCTGTAGAAAATCTCTCCACCCGCCTCGAAGGTCGGCAGATCGAGATTCAGCGCGAGCGCGAGCCCGGGATCCGAGAGCATCGCGAAGGGCAAGTGGAGGCGTTCGACGGCCTCGGACTGGTAGTCGGAATCCTGGCTTGAGACCCCGAAGACTCGGGTGATTCCCGCCGTGCGAAGCTCGGCGAAGTGGTCGCGGAACGAGCAGGCCTCGGGGGTGCAGCCACGCGCGCCGGGGATAACATCCCAGTCTTCGGGAGAATGGGTGCCGGGCCGACCGGTGCGTGGGTAGACGTAGAGCACGGTGCGACCGAAGAGCGCGGCGAGGTCGACATTCGACCCGAAGGTAGCCCGGAGGCTCACCGAGGGGAGTCGGGCCGAGGGGAGTCGGGCCGAGGTGAGACGGGCCGAGGTGAGACGGGCGAGTGTGGCGGGGTCCATCAGCGGCCGACGAACTCTGCGGTGGTTCGCGTGACGAACGCCGTCATGCCGATGGAGGCATCCTCACTCCGCATGAGTCGTACGAGTTCTGGCTGGAGTGCGGCGGCGGCCGCGACATCCCCGTCGCGCAGGGCGAGCCGAGCATTGGCGAGAGCGGCCTGCACCGCCAGCGGCGCCTGGGCGGCGATGCGTCGCGCGAGTTCGAGACCCCGCTCGTATTGTGTGCCATCGGGCACCACTTCCTGAACGAGGCCGATGCGGTGTGCTTCGGCAGCATCGAACAGGTCACCGGTGAGGATCCAACGCATCGCATTGCCCCAGCCGACCGCGCGGGGGAGGCGGAAAGTAGCGCCGCCGAAGGGCAGGATGCCGCGGGAGACCTCGATCTGCCCGAACCGGGTCGATGCTGCAGCGATCGAGATATCGCTGGCGAGCATGAGTTCGATGCCGAGTGTGAGGCAGGTGCCCTGCACCGCCATGACGACGGGCTTACTGAGCTGCTGGCCGGAGACCTGCCACGGGTCGATGCCACCGTCTGGAACGGTGTGGAGACCGTTCGGCCCGATTCTCGGGGCAACGTCAGCCAGATCCAGCCCACCGGTGAAGTGGTCGCCGTGGGCGAAGACGAACCCCACCCGCACGTGCGGATCATGCTCGAGCTCACCGTAGGCGACGGCGAGCTCCTCTAACATGGCGAAGTTGGCCGCATTGCGCTTGTCCGGCCGGTTGAATCCGATGAGAAGTACGTGCCCGTCGCGCTCGACCGTGATTGTGGGAGCGGAGATCCCGGAGGGATTGATGATGGTCAACGCTGGCCTTTCGAGAACTCTTTCGACTGCTGTTGCGCAGGTATATCAATGCTAGGCGCTGGCCCGGTCAGCGGGCGAGGGCCCCGATGATGCGCAGGATGCTGCCGATGTCGTCGGCCGCAGCATCCGGGGAAGCGGGGGCAAATTCGGTGACGGCTGCCCCCGCGAGGGGGAGCGCGGCCTTTACCGCCGCGATCAGCGCGAGCAGGCTGGAGAGCGAAATTCCGAAGGGCTCGGGATAGCCGACCGAGCCGAATTCGGCCGGATCGAGCACGTCGAGGTCGATGTGCAGGTACACGGAGGTGGCACCGCTCGCGCTGAGCGCCGCCGTGAGCGACTCGATATCCAGGGCTTCCGGGGCGATCACCGGGATGCCCGCCGCCTCGATGTATGCGAGCTCACCGTCGTCGAGTGAACGCGTGCCAGCGAGGATCACCCGTCGGGGAGAGAGCGGTGTACCCGCGAGGAGGGCCTCCGGGCCGTCGCCGAGGAGAGTGCGGAGCACCATGCCGTGAAATGCGCGTGACGGTGACTCCTCGGCAGAGTTGAGATCGGCGTGGGCGTCGATCCAGACCAGGGCCATCGCGTCGTTGTTCGCCTCGGCGTGCTGCACCGAGGCGAGGTCGCCTCCGCAGTCTCCACCGATGGTGATCACAAGACCGGAGATGCTCTCGAGCGCCACACGTTGGGCGTCGCGCACTTGGCGCAGGGAACTCAGCCGCAGCACCGCGCTTCCCTCGTCGGTACCCGCCTCTGACGGTACATCGACGACATGGGTCGCGGATGCCGGGAGATCGCCCCGTATCGCCTCAGCGCCTTCGGCGAGTCTCATCGCGCGGGACGAACCCGAGCCTTGCCATTGGGGAACAACGAGAAAAGTGGCGGCCACCTGTCAAGTATGGCCGCCACCGGGAGCACGTGGGAGGCGGAGTATCAGACCGTTCGTGGCGCTATGGCGAGGTTGGCCTCGAGTTCGGAGATGTTCTGGCGCACCACATAGGCCGGGCGGTCGCGCTCGACCCGCCAGCTCTCGGCCAGCGGACCGATGTTCACGCTGTCGAACCCGAACTCGTCATAGAGTTTCGTGACGAAATCCGAGGCGTCGGCGAAGTCTGATGAGGTGGCGAGAGCGCGGCGCCTTGCGTCTCCGGCGGGGTACGAGTCGCCGGTAATATCTTCGGCCATGATGTGGTTGAACCCTTTTGCCACCCGAGAGGTTGGCAGGTGGGCCTGAAGCATCCCCGATACGGTGGCGGTGCCCTCGTCGAGCTCGGCGATGTGCCCGTCGCGCTCGAAGTAGTAATTATTGGTGTCGATCACGATCTTGCCGGCCAGTGGCTCAACCGGCACGTCACGGTAGGCCTTCAATGGCACGGTGACGACGGCGATGTCTGCGGCATCCGCGGCCTGGATGGCGGTGCCGGCGGTGGCCTTCGGACCGAGCTCCGCGACAAGATCCGTGAGAGTCTCCGGCCCGCGAGAGTTACTGATCACGACGTCGTAGCCGTTCTCGACCGCCTTTCGTGCGATCTGGCTGCCGATGTTTCCTGCTCCGATAATTCCGATTGTTGTCATGGGGAGGAGTAACGGCGAGAGCGCGCGATTTGTTCCCACCACACTGCTGGTCGAGCCGGGCACACCCAGCCCACCCGACCAGCACGCGGCCTACTGCTCGATCGCGGAGGGGGTCGGCGTGCCGGCCTTCAGGGCGGCGAGCCGGGCGTCGAGCTCTACCGCGTCGTCCGAGGCATCCAACTGCTCGAACTGGGCATCCAGGCTCGACGCGGCGAGTTCCTGCCGGCCGAGAACGGTTGCCTCCTGCCGACGGATCTTGTCTTCGAAGCGGCTGATCTCACTCGTGGGATCGGTAAGGTCGATCGACGTGACGGCGTCCTGCACCTGCTGCTGGGCATCGGCCATTTTCGAGCGGGCAATGAGCTCGTCGCGCTTCGAGGACAGCTGGCTGAGTTTCGTACGCATCGCGTCGAGCCCCTGCTTGAGCTGGTCGACCACCGCGGTCTGGGATGCGATGGTCGGCTCGGCAACCTTCGCTTCCTTCTCGGAGGCCATCTGGCGTCCGAGCGCGACCTTGGCGAGGTTGTCGAACTTATTGGCGTCACCGGGGTTGCCCGCGGTGCGCAGCTCGTCGCCCTTCTTGCTCGCCGCCAGCGCCTTGCGGCCCCAGTCCGCTGCATTGTCGACATCTTCGGCATGGTCCTGCTCGAGCAGACGGAGATTGCCGATGGTCTGGGCCACCGCGCTCTCGGCCTCGGAGATACTGCTCGTGTAGTCCCGCACCATCTGGTCGAGCATCATTTTCGGGTCTTCGGCCGAATCGAGCAGCGCGTTGATGTTGGCTTTCGCCATCTGCGCGATACGTCCGAGAATTGACTGCTTTGCCATTGTGTTTCCTTATTGTTGGGTCCGTTGGAACTGAGAGACCGGAATTACCGTGAGCCACACGTAATCAGAAGCGTCCACCGCTGGAGCTTCCACCACCGCCGAACGATCCGCCGGAGCTGCGTGAGCTGCCGCCGAAACCTCCGCCGCCGAAACCTCCGCCCCCGAAACCTCCGCCGCCGCTCAGCATGCCACCGATGAGACCGCCGAGGATCGCTCCACCGAGGCCTCCACCGAGGCCTCCGCCGAAGCTTCCGCCCATACCGCCAGCGGAGTCGACGTCGTTCTGGGCGAGGAAGAGCGCCTGGGAGGCGAGTGACTGGGCGGCCGTGGCCTCTGCGAGCGCTTGCACGGGGTCGGACGGCGCGAGGCCCACCGCCGTTTCGAGGTGTCGGGTGGCCTCGGAGACCCGCGTTCGAGCGGTGCTCCCAACTCCGCCGCGGCGCGTGGTGATGAAGTCACTGGCGGCCGAGATCTGGCTGGATGCCGTACTCATGGCCGTCGGCAACTGGGCCGTCGCGGACTGCAGCTTCTGCTGTTCGTCGCGCACCGCGTCGAGCACTCGGTCGAGGGCAGCATTGGCCGTGCTGAGCAAGGCGAGGCTGGCCAGGGGATTAGTCGGGCCGTCCCCGGTCAGTGCCGCGGCGAGTGCGGCATCCGCCGCGGCGACTTCCTCGGTGAGGGAACCGGATGCGGCGGCCGGCAAGGCCCGGGCTCTCGCGAGATCCTGCTGGGTGTCCGCGACCGCGGCGGCGAGTGCGCTCCGGGCATCCGCGAGCCCCGATGCGAGCGTGTCGATCGAATCGAGCAACTGGGTGGTCTGGCCGATGCTGGCCTGCGCCGCGCGCACGTTGACTGCAGCGGCACCCGTATCTCCGCCCGTGATGGCGGACTGTGCGTTCGAGCCGGCCGTCCCCACGAACTCGAGGAGCTTGTTCACCTGCTCGGGATTGTCTGCGATTGACGAGAGCGCCGCCGTCGAAAACGAGGCCTGCAGCGTTGCGAGGGTGGCGCGCGCGGTCACGAGTCTCGCTGTGACGGCTTCGGCATCCGTCACCACCGTCGCGAGCGCCTGCGGTGCGTTCTGTTCGAGCTTACGCAAATCGTCAAAGGCATCAGCCTGGGCGTCGAGTTCTGTATCGGCGGCTTCGCAGAGTTCGATGATGCGCGAGGTCATCTCACGCTTCTCCACGGGTGTCTCCGGCACCGAATCATCGAGTTTCTGGCGAAGTGTAAATGCCTCCGCCACCTGGGACTTGGCGGTGGAGAGACTCGCGCTGAAGGGGGTGGTGACCTCGGTGCCGAACTGCGCGACGGCGAAGCCGAGTTCCTGCTCGCTCGTCTTCAGGGAGTCGTCGAGTCGCACGAGCAGGCTCCCTGCCCTCTGGTCGAGCTGCTGCTGGGTCGGCCCGGCGGGGGCGGCTGCCGCACCGCCCGCGCTGCCTCGGCGTCGCGACCGCATGAAGAATACGATTCCGAGCACGACGAGAGCCAACAGGATGAGCACCATCACGATCGGCAGCGCGGAGCCACCGCTGGAAGTAGCGGGGGTCCCGGTGTCGGATACGCCACCATTGCTACCGCTGGAGACACCCGAGTAGCCGTTCGCCGCGGCGACGGCGGCTCCCACCCAGTCGTTTTTCTTCAGCGCCGGGATGATGTCGTCGGTTTCGACCGCTTTCCTGGTGGAGGCGTCGGGCGCGGCGTCGCCATAATGGATCGAGTAATTGCGATCCACCGTCGCCACGGCCAACAGGATGTCGTGTGCGCCGAGTCCGTTCCTCTGTGCCACGCTTGAGGCCCATGCGGTCTTGTCGGAAACCCCGGTGAAACTGTCGACGTAGACCACGAAGAGCTGGAGTTTTGTCTTCGAGTACAGCGCATCCGTCGCAGCCGTGATCTCGGCTCCGCGCGAACCGACGGCGTTGACGGTGTCAACCACATAGGCTCCGCCGAGATCGACCGGTGACTGGGCATTGGCGGTCATCGGCGTTGCGAGCGCAGCGACAACCGCAATCGCGAGCGCGGCGATCAGCCGAGAAAGTCGGGCCGGGATGGTGACGCGAATGACTGGCTCCTTCAACCGCAGGGGGTGACATTGGCGATGTCGCCTGCGATTCTACTGAATCCTCCTCAACGGATGGAGGGTGGTTATCGCAGGGTCACCTCGGAGACGGGCCCGGTCACGAGGTCGGTACCCTGCATCGAGCCATCCGCATTCTGGCGACCGAGGTCAAGAGCCGCCGAGATCTGGTACTGCCCCGCAGCGACGTGCGGCAGGTCAGAACGGAAGCTGCCTGCGCCGTCGTCTTCGACCGCGCAGGCCACCGGCCTCAACGACGCCTGGTAGGACAGGGATGCCCCGGGAGCCAGGTCAACGACCATGCCCATCGCGGCAATCGGTCCGTTACTGTGCCACAGCACGATCCCGTCTTTCGAGAGGGTGATCGCGGGGGGAGCGGCCGAGGTTCCCGTTATGTGCTCGCTACCCGAGTTGGTGAGGGTCACCGTTCCCGTAATGCGATCGGCCGAGACATCCGCTGCGGGGAACCTGGTGGTGAGTACGAGACCGTGCGCGTTCGGTGCGACATCGGCGAGCGTGCCGCCGCACAGGTTGATCTTGTCGGCGGGTGCACGCGTGAGCCCACCGTCCGTCGCCGTGCTCCCGAGTGTGGAGTCTTTTCTGGTCTCGGGGGCGTTCGCGGAGGACGCGGATCCCGCGGTGGTCGACGGCATGAGCCCGCGAATGCCGGTGAACCCGGCAACCCCGATGCCGGCTAGCGCGAGGGTCATAGCACTGCCGACCGTCAGCTGCTGGGCGACCCGACGCCGGGAGCTGCGCCGGAGTACCCGGGTGAGATCGACGTGACCGAGCGCGGGGCCGGCGTTGCCGAGCATGTTCTTCAGGTCAGATTCGGTGGACATGGATCGCTCCCTGCGTGTCAGTGGTGGTGCTGGTGGCGGTGGTGGGGCTATCGGAGGAGGGGTCTTCGGCGAGGGCGATGGCCATCGTCGCGAGACCGTCGCTGAGGTAGCGTTTGACGGCGCCAGAGGAGATACCGAGCCACTCCGCAATGTCGTCCACTTTGAGGTCTTCGTAATAGCGCAGCACAATGCAGGCACGCTCCCGCGGGCTGAGTTTCGCAAGTTCTGCCGAGAGATCGAGGCGGCTGTCGGTGGCCGGGGCCGTCGACTCCTCCGAGTTTGGTACGGCGGTGAGATGCGCGATCCGCCGCCAACGGGTGGTGCGACGACCACTATCGAGCCAGGTATTGAGGATGGCACGGCGCACGTATGCTTCAGCGCTGGTGATAGTGAAGCCGTTGCGGAGCCGACCGAAGGTTTTCACCAGGGCGTCCTGCACGAGGTCGGCCGCGTCATCCGCGCTGCCGCTGATCAGCCAGGCGTATCGTGTCAGCGCGTCGCCGCGCTCAGCGACCAGCGTCGCAACGACCGATTGCCAGCCGCGGTAGGCAGCCTGGTCCTCTGGTGCCGCCGCGACCATCCGGTTCCCCTCGCGCATCGTTTAGAAGAATGTCTACCTTCTTAGACGACCGAGGAGGATAAAACGTTGTGTCGAGCAGGCGGGTCAGTTTTCGATGGACAGCTTCAGCCGGCGGCGGATGTCGGTGAGCTGGGTGGTCAGGCTGGCCGGCAATCGATCACCGAAAGTGCCGAAGAACTGCTCGGTGGCATCTAGCTCGACGAACCACGCCTCGGGATCGATATCGAATAGCTGCTCGACGTCGCTCACGGTCACGTCGACGCCGTCGAGGTTGAGCCCATCCTCCTTGGGCTTCCAGCCAAGCGGGGTGTCCACGGCCAGTGCGCGGCCATCGACCCGGTCGAGGATCCACTCGAGAACCCTCGAGTTCTCGGCAAAGCCAGGCCAAAGGTACGATCCGTCACTGCCCTTGCGGAACCAGTTGACCTGAAAGATCTTCGGCGCCTTGGTGCCGAGCTTCTTCCCGATATCGAGCCAGTGCGACCAGTAGTCGGCCATGTTGTACCCGCAAAATGGCATCATTGCGAAGGGATCGCGACGCAGCTCACCGACCGTGCCCTCGGCTGCGGCGGTGCGCTCGGACGATACCGTAGCCCCCACGAAGACGCCGTGCTCCCAGTCGCGGGCCTGGGTCACGAGGGGAACGTTCGTGGCGCGTCGACCGCCGAAGATGATCGCGTCGATGACGATGCCCTCCGGGTCGTCCCAGTCGTCGGCGATCGCCGGGCACTGGGCCGCCGCGACGGTGAAGCGAGAGTTGGGGTGGGCAGCGGGGGATCCGGATGCCGCGCTCCAGGGGTTGCCTTGCCAGTCCACCAAGTTCTCGGGAGCCTTCTCGCTCAAGCCCTCCCACCACACGTCACCATCGTCGCGCAGCGCCACATTGGTGAAGATGGTGTTCCCCCACAGGGTGTCGATGGCGGTCGCGTTGGTGGTGCGTCCGGTTCCGGGTGCCACGCCGAAGAATCCGGCCTCGGGGTTGATCGCCCGCAGGCGCCCGTCAGGTCCCGGTTTCAACCAGGCTATGTCGTCACCGATCGTCTCGACCTTCCACCCGGGAATCGAGGGTTTGAGCATCGCGAGGTTGGTCTTTCCGCAGGCCGAAGGGAACGCCGCGACGACGTGGAACGACTTGCCACGCGGATTTGTGACCTTGAGGATGAGCATGTGCTCGGCGAGCCAGCCCTCATCGCGAGCGAGCACGGAAGCAATACGCAGCGCGAATGACTTCTTAGCGAGAAGAGCATTCCCGCCATACGCCGACCCGAATGACCAAATCTCCCGGGTTTCGGGGAAGTGCGAGATGTACTTCGTCTCATTGCAGGGCCACGGCACGTCCTTCGCGCCGTCCAGCAGGGGCGCACCGACGCTGTGAACCGCGGGCACCCACTCGGTGTCCGGTCCGATGAGTGCGAGAGCATCCGCTCCCATGCGAGTCATAATGCGAGTGCTGACGACGACGTAAGGGGAGTCGGTGAGTTGTACCCCGAGCTTTGCCAGCGGGCTACCGAGCGGTCCCATGGAGAAGGGAATGACATACATAGTGCGGCCGCGCATGCTCCCGGAGAAAAGTTCGGTGAGCGTCGCTCGCATCTCTGTCGGCGCGCGCCAGTTATTGGTCGGCCCGGCAGCATCCTCCGATGCGGAGCAGATGAAGGTACGCGCCTCGACACGAGCGACATCATTCGGATCGCTTCTGGCGAGGAAGCTGTTGGGGCGGTGCTCGGCGTTGAGCCGCAACAGCGTGCCGGAGTCGACCATCAGCCGAGTCAGCCGGTCATTCTCGGCGAGGGATCCGTCGCACCAGACCACGGAGTCCGGGGTGGTGATCGCGGCAATGGAGGAGACCCATGCCACGACGCGCGAATCGGCGCTCAGCGGGGGTGCTCCTGCCGCGTCCGGTGTACTGAGGGTGATGGCCGGTCGGGCTGATGTGATGGTCATGTCTCGTCCGTTTCGTTGGGAACGTCGGTTCGTCGAGGTGCGGCTGGACAGCGACGCACCGAGTGAGGCAAGGGAAACAGAGCCCCACGAACACCAAATTGTTTCTTTGATCAAGAATGCGCGCTATTCTGCGTGATTTCTGATGAATTGAGTGGTAAGAATGGGCGATCTTTCACTAATGTCAAATGCATGACCGATCTCGCGACACTGGGCCAACGCATCCGCCATTTCCGCAATGAGGCCGGACTCACCCTTGACCAGCTCGGCGAGCGGGTTGGTATCGCCGGCAGCCAGCTCTCCCTGATGGAAAACGGCCGGCGCGAGCCACGGCTCTCTCTACTGCAGGGAATCGCTGGCACCGTCGGCATTCCGGTGTCGGAACTGCTCAACGACGCGCCGCCCACTCCGCGAGCGGCGCTTGAGATCGAACTGGACCGGATGCAGAAGGCCGCCGTCTACCAGGCTCTCGGTCTTCCGGCCATCCGTCCGTCGCGCACGATGCCGGAGGAGACTCTCGAGTCGCTCGTCGGCTTGCACCGTGAGCTTGCGCGGAGGGCGCGTGAAGCGATCGCGACGCCTGAAGAGGCCAGACGCGCGAATACCGAGCTGCGTCAAACCATGCGCACGCAGGACAACTACATGCCGGAGATCGAGGAACTGGCCGAGGAAGCGGTGCGCGGCGTTGGCTACGTCGGTGGAGCGCTCACCCACCGGGCGGTCAATCTCATGGCGAAGAAACTCGGTTTCGAACTGATTTTTGTCAACGACCTTCCGCACTCCACCCGCTCGGTCACCGACCTCGCGAACGGGCGTATTTACCTGCCGCCGGCATCCATCCCCGGCGGACATGGCCTGCGCTCGATGGCACTGCAGGCACTTGCTCACCGCTTGCTGGAGCATCACGAACCGGAGAGCTATGCCGAGTTTCTGCGCCAGCGACTGGAGATCAACTACTTCGCGGCGGCCTGTCTCATGCCGCTCACACAATCGGTGGAGTTTCTCAACCGGGCGAAGGCAGAACGCAACCTCGCGGTCGAGGACTTTCGGGATGCCTTCGGCGTCACTCATGAGGCGGCAGCGTTGCGATTCACCAACCTCGCCACGATGCACCTCGGTATGCCCGTGCACTTTCTCCGGGTGGGGGAGGACGGCGCGCTGTACAAAGGCTATGAGAACGACGGCCTACAACTGCCGACGGATGTCACCGGGTCTACCGAGGGACAGCTCGTCTGCCGGCACTGGAGCGCCCGCACCGCATTCTGGCGTCCCAATCGCACCAACGAATTTTACCAGTACACCGACACCCCCACCGGTACCTATTGGTGTTCGACCCAGACGGGCACCTCGAGCAACGAGGAGTTTTCCATCACCTTCGGCGTGTCCTTCGCCGATGCAAAGTGGTTCCGCGGGCGCGACACGTCCAACCGGGCGGCGTCACGATGCCCGGATTTGAGCTGCTGTAGACGCCCGGACACCGAGCTGTCCAAGAGGTGGGCGCACAAGGCCTGGCCGAGTGCGAAGCTGCACGCCCACATCCTGGCGCCGCTGCCCTCCGGAACCTTCCCGGGCGTAGACGACACCGAGCTATACGCCTTTCTCGAGGCACACTCCGCCGAGTGACCCTCACTCGAGCCAGGCCGCTGAAGTGCCGTCTTCGCGCCCGTCCGGCGGGAATTCTGGTGTGAAAGTGACCTCTTCCGCGCGCAGGAGTTCGGTTCAGCGATCCTGCGCGGCCGCGGCTGCAGCCCCGGCCGCACGCAGCCACCGGCACGGATCGGCCATCGCGTCTTCCGTCGAGCCGGCGAGATCCGCGAGCCCGGTTGCCCAGAGCGGGCGGTCGTCGGAACCGAGCGGCGGCACAGCGAGCTGCCCGGCGATCACGGCAACCCGAATTCCGCGCTCGCCCGCCAGGCCGATGAGGGTGCCGACGAGCTTTCCGGTGCAGGATGTCGCGTCGAACCGTCCCTCGCCGGTAATCAGTAGATCCGCCCCGGCGATGGCCAGCGGCACCCCGGTGAGGGCGCAGAGATAGTCGGCCCCCGGCTCGATGCGCGCACCCCAGGCCGCCGCAAATCCGTAAGCGGCACCTCCTGCAGCCCCGGTGCCTGGCCGGCCGGGGTCGGCCCCGAGCAGCCTGGCGAAGTGGGCAAGAGCGGAGTCAAGCACCGCCACCTGGGCGGAGGACGCTCCTTTCTGCGGGCCGAAGACCGCCGCGGCCCCGGTGGGTCCGAGCAAAGGGGCCGAGACATCCGTGAGCAGTGTGACACCGCCCGGCGGCGGCGACATGAACTGGGAGCGGTCGAGGAGCCCGATCGCACCGAGGGCACCCCCGCCCGCGGTGAGGGAAGCGTCGGCGCGCAGGCCGAGAGCGGCGAGGGCGCCGGACGCACCATCGGTCGAGGCCGAGCCGCCGAGCCCGATGACGAGCCGGGATGCCCCGGATGCGAGAGCGCTGCGGATAACCTCACCGAGCCCCACGGTCGATGCACCGAGCGGATCGAGGCGCCCCATCAGCGGGATCCCGCACATCTGTGCGAGTTCGACGACGGCCGTGCCATCCGGCAGCGTGAGCCAGGCTCCGGGCGTCGACCGGCCATCGGGACCGGTGACCGGTCCGGCATCACGCCGCACCACACCGGGCACGGAGGCCTCCACCGCGTCGAGGGTTCCTTCTCCTCCGTCGGCTTGCGGGATGAGCGTGAGCGAATCCCGAGGACGCACCGACTCCCAGCCGACGGCGATCGCCCGAGCCACCTCGAGGGCGCCGAGCGAGCCCTTGAAAGAGTCGGGGGCGATCACGACCTTCATGAAAGAGTGCCAGTCACCCTCACGATGCTAGCGGCGCGGCGAGCGCTATCGAGCGGCGGCTCCAACCGAAAGCTTCTCATCCCTGTGTCTCATCCAATCGGGCAAATGTCTGGGCCAGCGCGGACTGCGCAGAAACTGTGACCTCGAGGGCCGCGCCAGCCGCTTCGAGGGTGAGGAGCGCTGCACCGACGATGGGACGGTCGCGTACGAGCAGTGCCCGGGCGCGCGGGCAATGTCGGCTGAGCTTCTCTTCGATCGACGCGAGAAATGGAAGGTTTCCGGCTGCGAGAACTCCGCCCCCGAGCACGACGGGAACCGGCAGGTCATCCAAGTTGAGCCGAGCGATGGCGGCCCCGGCGAGCGCGACGATCTCATCGGCCTGTCGGTCGAGGATCGACGCCGCAATCATGTCGCCCTCGTCGGCCGCCTCGAAGACTATCGGCGAGAGGAGCGCGACGCTCGCCCCGGAAATCCTCCCGAAATGCAGGCCTTCGATCACGGCGCGGATGTCCGGGAGTCCGAAGAAGTCGGGAATGGACCGGCTGAATACCGTTGTCGCACCGCGACCGTCCGTCGCGCGCGCGGCAAACCACATCGCTTGCTCGCCCAGCTGGGATCCACCGCCCCAGTCCCCGGAGATCGCTCCCAGCGCGGGGAACCGAGCGGTTTCGCCATCTGCCCGCACGCCGACACAGTTGATGCCGGTTCCACAGACCACCGCGATGGCGTTTGACTCCTGGGTGCCCGTTCGAAGGAGGGCGAACATGTCGTTGTCGACGAGGGAGCTGCCGATCGCGGCCCAGGGCAGGTGGGCGACGGCCTCGCGAAAGCTCTCGACCTCGACCTCGAGGTCGAGTCCGGAGACGAAAACGCCGGTTCCGAGCAGGGGGAGCCCCGCACTCTTGAGCACCTCAGTCACGAGGGAGTCGACCACCGCAACGGCCACATGGAGACCCTGCGTCTGGGGATTGGAGGCCGCACCGCGAGAGTGTGCCCGCACGACGCCCGAACGGTCGACCGCCACGGCATCGGTCTTGGAGCCACCGCCATCGATCGCCACGATAACTCCGTGCGGAAGAGGCGCGGCTGCCGAACTATGGGCGGTCATCGGGTCCACGCGAGATGTCGGCTGTTCTCGGCGATCAGCAGGTCAGTGAGCTTCTCGGCGCGATCAAACTGGCGCACGAGCGGATGGGCGACCATCGCCCGCAGCACGCGGTCGCGGCCGCCGTTCACCGCGGCATCGAGAGCCAGCCGTTCGTAGCCCGCGACGTCCGCGATGAGGCCGGCGAGGTCAACCGGAAGCGGGGCGATCGGCAGCGCGGTGAGGCCCGTGGCTCCCACGGTCGCCGGCACCTCGATCACGTGATCGTCGGGCAGAAACGGCAGTGCGCCGTCGTTGCGGATGTTTACCACCTGCACATCGCGCCGGTCCGAGACGAGAGACGCGATGAGATCAACCGCCGCCTCGGAGTAATACGCGCCGCCGCGTTTCTCGAGGATGGCCGGCTTGGTGTTCACGTGCGGGTCGGCGTAGAGACGCAGCAGTTCGGCCTCCACCTCCATAACTGCCTCGGCGCGGGTGGGGGAGCCGAGTTGTTCGCGCAGCACCCGGTCGTGGCTGTAGAAGTAGCGGAGGTAGTACGAGGGCACAGACCCGAGCAGCGACAACAGCTCCGGCGGCAGTTCCACCTCCTCGGCGAGGTCGCCGAGGTGGGAGGCGAGCAGTTCTGGCAGAACGTTCCGGCCGCCCACGGTTACTCCGCGTTCCCAGGTGAGGTGGTTGAGTCCCACATGATCGAGCTGCACGTCGCGGAAGTCCACCTCGAGCATGGCGGCGAACCGACGCTGGAACCCGATGGCGACATTGCACAGCCCGACGGCTCGGTGCCCGGCGCTGACCAGGGCGCGAGTAACGATTCCGACGGGGTTGGTGAAGTCGATGATCCAGGCATCCGGCTTCGCATGCCGCCGAACCTGTTCGGCGATGTCGAGCACCACGGGTACCGTGCGCAGGGCCTTGGCGAAACCACCCGGTCCGGTAGTCTCCTGCCCGATCACCCCGGCCTGATGCGGCCAGGTCTCGTCGCCGTGACGCGCGGCTTGGCCCCCGATGCGCAATTGAAGCAGAATGACGTCGGCGTTCTCGACGCCGGCCACTACATCCGAAGTCGCGTGGATCACTCCGGGATGCCCGGCGCGGGCGAACATGCGTCGCGAGACCCCGGAGACCAGCTCGAGGCGGTGCGCATCCGGATCCACCAGCCAGAGTTCCTCTATCGGCAGCACCTCACGCAGGCGCGCGAAGCCGTCGATGAGTTCGGGTGTGTACGTCGAGCCGCCGCCGATGACAGTGAGTTTCATAGTGTGTTCCTTAGCCCTTGACGCCGGTGAGGGTGATTCCCTCGACGAAGATCTTCTGTGCGAAGAAGAAAATGATGACGACCGGAACCATCACGAGGATGGTCATGGCCATCGTGATGCTCCAGTCGGTACCGTGCACGCTTCGAAAGCTCGCCAGCCCATAGGCCACCGGCCAGGACGCTGCGTTCTCCGAGGTGTAGAGCAGCGGGCCATAGTAGTCATTCCAGGAGTTGAAGAACATGAAGAGTCCGGCCGCCGCGATGCCGGGGCGCGCCATCGGGACGATTACCCTGAGCAGCACGGCCCATTCGCTGCAGCCGTCGATGCGCGCCGCATCCGCGTATTCCTTCGGAATCGTGAGGAAGAACTGGCGCAGAAGGAAGATCGAGAAGGCGTCCCCGAGCAGGTTCGGCAGGATGAGCGGCCAGAGCGTGCCGGTGAGATGGAGCTGCGACCACATCACGTAGATCGGGATCGCGGTGACCTGGGGCGGTAACAGCATCGCCACGATGATGCTGAGGAACAGCACCCCCGCTCCACGGAACCGGATACGCGCCAGCGCATACGCGGCCGGCACCGACGAGACAAGCATGAATGTCGTCGCGAGCACCGCGTAGAGCGCGGAATTACCGAACCACTGCAGAAGCGGCACAGTCTGGAACACGCGAAGGTAGTTCTCCCAGTGCCAGGTCGTCGGAATGAGCGAAGCGGTGAGCGCCTGCGTGTTCGACATGAGCGACGTGAGGAACACGAACGAGATCGGTGCAATAAACAGCACTCCGATGGCCACGAGGATGGCGTGCTCGCCGATCCAACCGAGCAGCTGGCTTGGCCGGGAGCGTCGCGAGCGCGGAGCGGCGGTAATCGTCACGATGCCTCCCCGGGGGTGAACGCCCGAACCCGGCGCAACAGGACGAGCAGCACGACGCTCGCCACCAGGAACAGCACGACGGCAAGCGCAGAAGCATATCCGAGCTGGTAGTTGCTGAAGCCGCGCACGTAGAGCCATTCCGTGTAGGTGAGCAGGGAGTTGTCGGGATAGCCGAGAGTGGCGCCGCCGCCCTCCCCAACGGTCGCCCTCCCCGAAGCGACGCTCGACGCGACCGCCGCCTCGGTGAAGTACTGCAGGGCAGCGATGACACCGGTTACCGCGGAGAACACCAACACCGGCACAATCGCGGGGAGCGTGACGTACCAGCCCTTCTGCCAGCTCTTCGCACCATCCAGTGAGGCCGCTTCGTAGAGCTCCTGTGGCACGTCGAGCAGCGAGGCCAGGAAAATGATCATCACGTCTCCCATCACCCACACGCCGAGGAGCAGGAGCGAGGGCTTCGACCACGCCGGGTCGTTGAACCAGAGAGGACCGTGAATGCCGATGGCCCGAAGGATCAGGTTGACCGGGCCGGTGCCGGGGTTGAAAAGGAAGACGAAGGCGACAACCGCGGCCACCGGAGGTACTAGCGCGGGCAGGTAGAACAGTGTTCGCCAGAATCCGGATGCCCGCTTCGCCCGAACCAGCAACCCGGCCACCCCGAGAGCCGTGAGAATTCGCACCGGCACGAGGATTCCCACGAACCACAGGGTGTTCCCGGCCGCCTGCCACACATTTGGATCCTGGGTGAACAGGTAGATGTAGTTGCGCAGCCCGATCCATTGGGGAGGCGAGACCAGGTCGAACCGAGTGAACGAGTAGTACACGGAGGCGATGAGCGGGTAGACGAAGAAGACCAGCAATCCGAGGATGGCGGGGGCCAGCATCCCGAGCACGGCCCATCGGTGGGGACGGCGGAGCCGGCGGAGACGCACCGCCGACCCCGCCCCTGCTGCGGCGGCTGTCACGCTACGGTCCGGTGGTCAGGGCGATAGAGGCGTCGATGTCCTTGTCCACCTTGGCGAGCCCGGCAGCCATGCCAGACCCCGAGCCGGATTGATACTTGTGCCAGAAGTCCTCGAAGGACTGCTGGTATCCGGCACCGACCGGGCTGGGAGGAGTGGTACCGGAGTGCTCGTTC
>JAYTTG010000362.1:0-5211 GCA_043745175.1 Microbacteriaceae bacterium | reverse complement strand
TTGATCCGCTCGGCGGTCTCGGGCCAGTAGGCACCGGTCACATGCTCGTCGATCGCCTCGCCTGAACCGACGCCGAGCCAGTGCCGCCCCGGATACATTGCCGCCAGGGTCGCGCTGGCCTGCGCCACCATGGCCGGATGCCAGCGGAAGGTGGGCACCGTCATTCCGGTTCCGAGATCACCGACCGTCGTCTGCCCGAGAGCGCCGAGCACATTCCAGACAAAGCTGGCCTCACCCTGGCGGGGCACCCAGGGCTGGAAACGGTCGGCGGCCATCACCCCGGTGAAGCCATGCTTCTCGGCATAGGTACTGAGAGCGATCACCTCGGTAGGAGGGAACTGTTCAAGCATCGCGGCAAATCCGATGTGGGCGATGCCGGGAGGGGCAGCGTCGACGACGGGTCGGGGTGAGGGCACCCTCCATTGTCTCAAGTCCATGGAGGGTGCGAACCCCGCCCATTCCGGCAGTACTCTTGACACTCGTTCGGGGGCACCCAGGGTGGGAGCAGCGCACAAGGCTGTGCGCGGCGTTTGTGGCCCGAGGGAACGGACGCGAGTCAATCAGGGGAATCCCTGACCGACGATGCTTCAGTCACCACCGAAAACGAACTGACGACCGACTTCGAAAGGGCTCACGCCTCCGAGCCATTCCAGCGGCTGAAAGCAACCCAGCGCCGTTTCGTCTTTCCAATCGGGATCGCCTTCCTTCTCTGGTACTTCGCCTATATCCTGCTCGCCGATTATGCCCATGAGTTCATGTCGACCCGGGTGTTCGGCTTTATCAATATCGGGCTCCTGCTCGAGTTGGCGCAGTTCATCACGACCTTCGCGATCACCACCTGGTATGTCTCCCACGCCAATCGCAAAGTCGATCCACTTGCAGACGAGATCCGCAGCGATCTCGCGGTGGGCGCCCACACCGACGGGCAGACGCAGAACGAGGGCGGAGCACAACGGTGAGCGCGCTGTCGGACCTGATGGCCGCGGTGAACTCCACCAATGTCGGCAACCCCGTTCTCAACATCAGCATCTTCGGCGGATTCGTCTCGGTCACGCTCATCGTTGTGCTGCGGGCGAGTCGCAATAACAAAACGGCGGCCGGCTATTACGCGGCCGGGCGCTCGTTCACCGGGCTTCAGAACGGCACGGCAATCGCCGGGGATTATCTCTCGATAGCATCGTTTCTCGGCATCTGCGGAGCCATCGCGATCAATGGCTACGACGGATTCCTCTACTGGATCGGATTCCTCGTCGCGTGGCTTGTCGCGCTGCTATTCGTGGCAGAACTCATGCGCAACACGGGAAAATTCACGATGGCCGACGTGCTGTCGTTCCGGCTGAAACAGCGGCCAGTGCGCCTCGCCGCGGCGACGACGACCCTTGCGGTCTGCTTCTTCTACCTGCTCGCCCAGATGGCCGGGGCCGGTGGTCTGGTCTCCCTGCTGCTTGGCATCGATGACAAGATCGGCCAGTCCATAGTGGTTGGTGTGGTCGGTATTCTCATGATCATCTATGTGCTCATCGGCGGGATGAAGGGCACCACCTGGGTGCAGATCATCAAGGCGGGGCTCCGCATCGCCGGAGCTTTCATCATGACGATCTGGGTGCTGACGCTTCACGGCTTCAATTTTTCCGCATTGCTCGGGGCTGCGGCCGAACGTGGCGGGGATGCCCTGCTGAATCCGGGGCTGCAGTATGGCTTGACCGGAATCAGCAGGCTCGACTTCGTCTCCCTGGCCCTCGCCCTGGTCTTCGGAACCGCCGGCCTTCCGCATGTACTCATGCGCTTTTACACGGTGCCCACCGCTCGCGAGGCACGTCGTTCCGTGGTGTGGGCGGTCTGGTTGATCGGAGTCTTCTATCTGTTCACACTCGTTCTCGGCTACGGCGCAGCTGCCCTGATCGGAAAGGAAAAAATCCTGGTCGCACCGGGTGGGGTCAACTTTGCGGCGCCGCTCCTGGCGTTTGAACTCGGCGGCCCGGTGCTTCTCGGACTCATCGCGGCTGTCGCCTTCGCCACGATCCTCGCGGTCGTCGCCGGTCTCACCATCACTGCGGCCACCTCCTTCGCTCACGACGTCTACGCGAGCGTAATCAAGAAGGGCAAGGCCGCCCCAAAGGCCGAGGTCACGGTCGCCCGCATCACCGTCATGGTCATCGGAGTCTTCGCGCTCGTCGGCGGAATCGGCGTGCAGGGGCAGAATGTCGCGTTCCTGGTGGCTCTCGCCTTCGCGGTTGCGGCATCAGCGAACCTGCCGACAATCCTCTACTCGCTGTATTGGAAGCGCTTCACCACCCACGGGGCGCTCTGGAGCATGTACGGCGGGCTCGGCTCGGCAATCTTCCTCATCGTATTCTCGCCGGTCGTCTCGGGCGGACCCACTTCGATGGTCCAGGGGGTCGATTTCCACTGGTTCCCTCTCAGCAACCCCGGGATCGTCTCGATCCCGCTCGGTTTCATCCTCGGCTGGCTCGGAACGATCACGAGCAAGACCCTCGAGAACCCGGCGATCGCGGCCGAGATGGAGGTGCGTTCCCTTACCGGGTACGGTGCTGAAGAGGCTTCCGATCACTAGCGCGCACAGGCACTAGCGAGCACCGTCAGTTCTCCGAATTCTCCGGGGTGGTCTCACCAGGGCGGGCGCGCAGTTTCGCTTCAAGTCGCCGAATCCGGTCATCCTGCTCATTTCGCTCGATCTCGCGTTCGAGCGCTGCTAGTTCGCGCTCCGTAGTGCCCTCCCCCGCATCCCCCTCCCCGGAGGCCGACGCCTCCCGTCGACGCGGGTCGCCGAAGCTGCCGAGGTCGATCGATTTGCCGTAGTCCCTCCCGATCGCGAACCAGAGAACCGACCCGATCAGTGGCAGCAGGATCACGATGATGATCCAGATCGATTTGTCGAGGTGCCGGACCGCCCAGCTGTCGGCCCGGATGATGTCGATGAGTGCGCCGATCGTGAGCAGAAGTCCCAACCCCGGGAGCAGTAGATACATGAGCAGAGCTTAGGGACGATCGCGTCAAAAAACGAGACCCATGACTGAGTTTCAGAATTTGCTTGCGCTGTCCTTCGGATTGCCGATACGGTGGGGCCGCGCCTCTGACGAAAGGAGCCAGCGTGATGTATGCAAATATTCCGGGGATGACCCGCAACCGCTTTACCGCCGGCTTCGTCGGCGTCTTCACCGCCTGATCGGCCTGCCCGCCTCCTGAGAGGCGCACTCGTCACCGATCCGGTCGGTGAAGATGATTTCGAATCCCGACTCTCGAGGTCCCGCTCCTGCCTGCGCAGCGTGCCGTCTCCTGAGCCTCTTCCCCAATCGATCCCGCAGCCCCGCGCGGCATTCCAGCAGTGAGGTACCACCATCATGAAAACTGTTCTGTCGACCACTCCCGGTCGCTACGACCACCCGCCCCATCAACCCCAACCGCCCCAACCAAGCCACGAAAGCCGTTCCGTTCCCGCTCGCCCGTCACATCCTGTGCGTCGAATGAGCAGTGTCGACCGGGCCGCACTTCATCTCGGCCTCGCTCTCATCCGGTGGGGTCGTCGACCGCTCGAAACCGAGTCTCGGGAACGGCGTGCCGTGCGCTTCGAACAGAACATCGCTCGACTCGAGCGCGAACGCCAGGCGCAGCGCTGGCAGATCCTCAACCTGCCGCACCGCTGATGCTCGACCCTCTGCCGCAGCGTCGACTTCGCATTTTCCCGAGCGTCGGGATGCTGCGGGGTCGGCCCTGCTGCTACGACTCAGCCGTTCTGCAGGAAGTCCGCGACCGCTTTCGGCACATAGGGGGCGACATCCCCGCCGAGTCCCGCAACCTGCCGTACCAGCGAACTCGAGACGTGGGCGTGCGCGGGATCCGGCAGCATGAAGATCGTCTCAACGCCCGCGAGGTTGCGGTTGACGATAGCCATCGGCGTCTCGTAGGCGACATCAACCTGCGAGCGGATGCCCTTCACAATTACGCTCGCCCCGACATCCGTGCAGTAGTCAACCAACAGGCCGACACTCCACGAGGTCACCACGATCTCACCCTCGAAATTGGCATCGAGAATGGCCCTCTCGATGAGAGCCACCCGCTGTGCAACCGGCAGGAGCGCGGTCTTCGCCGGGTTATGCACGACGAGAACGTGGATCTGATCAAAGATCTTGGCCGCCCGCTCGATCACGTCCAGATGACCAAGGGTCACCGGATCGAAGGAACCGGGGACGACGGCGATCCTGCTCATTCCGCCAGACTACGGCACGGGTGTATCAGGTTTGTGATCATCCGGCACAGCGTCGGATGCGCCGCAGGGACGCGAATCAGTTCTTTGCCAGAAAATCCCGGCTCGCCTCGTCCAGCCTCCGGGCGAGAGCCGTGCGCAGTGCCGGATGCGACGACAGCTCCGGGTCCTCGGCGAGAATCCCCTGCGCGATCGCCCGCGCCTCCGTGATGAGCACACCATCCTTCGCGACACGCAGCAGCCGCAGCGAGGAGCGGCCACCCGACTGCGAATTGCCGAGCACATCACCCTCTTGCCGCAGTTCGAGGTCCTTCTGTGCAAGCTCGAAACCGTCGAGAGTGGATGCCACAACCTCGACCCGCTCGCGAGCCAGGGTGTCGCCCTCCGCCTGCGTCACCATCAGGCAGACACCGGGCACCCCGCCGCGTCCGACCCGCCCCCGCAGCTGGTGTAGCTGCGAGACACCGAAGCGGTCGGCATCCAGAATGATCATCGTCGACGCGTTCGGCACGTCCACGCCGACCTCGATCACCGTCGTAGCGACGAGCACGTCGATCTCGCCAGCAGCGTACGCGCGCATGAGGGCATCCTTTTCGTCGCTCGGCAAGCGGCCGTGCAGCCCTTCGATGCGACGGCCGGCGAAAAGCGGGTTTGCGCGCACACTCGCGAGCGTCTCTGTGACATTCGCGATGTCGGTGATAGCGCCGCGACTGGCCGAGCTTGGTGAAATCCCTGACGTGACCCTGGGTTCGTCAGGCTCGATCAGTGGGGTCTCGACCGCCGCGCTGTCGATCGCGGGACACACCACGAATCCCTGGCGTCCCTTCGCCAGCTCCTCAGCCAGACGCTCCCAGACCCGGTTGACCCACCCCGGTTTGTCGGCGAGCGGCACGACGAAACTCTGGATCGGCACCCGACCGGAGGGCAGCTCGGCGATCGTTGAGACATCCAGGTCTCCGAACACGGTCATCGCCACCGTGCGCGGA
>JAYTTG010000361.1:0-5220 GCA_043745175.1 Microbacteriaceae bacterium | reverse complement strand
GCGCCTGCTCATCACGGCGATCACGTTCGTCCACGAACGCGCGATACGCCTCGGCAGCGGCGCCCGAGAATCGGTCGATGATGCCCCAGACGTCCGACGACAGGTGCAGCAGCGTCTCGGTGCGCTGGGTGCCGACCGAGCGGGCCATCATCTCATCCCAGAGTTGCAGCCCCGCAAGACGATAGGCGTGCAGCAGGCTCGTCATCGGGATTCCGTGCTCGGCCTTGACGCGGCCGGCGCGGCGCGGGGCGGCGAGCGAGTTGGTCGTGCCCGCGAGGGTGGCGAGTAATGCCGAGATATTTTCGCGCACGATCGAATACAAAAGGTCGCGGGTCATCGGGTTCTCGGAGTACGCGTGTTCGCCGGCCAGGATCTGGTCGACGACGCCGTCGGTGAGTGCTCCGACCGAGTCGACCAGTTCGAGGAAAAAGCCAGAGGATCCGCCGTCATCCGGTCGGGCGGGCGAGACCGCGACGCTGCGCGTGAGTTCCTGGTCAATGGACATAGCTGGACTGTATCGCGGTGTTGTGCAGCGGCACAACGGTATTCGGGGAACAGGCGGCGTTCGCCCATCGCGCTCTCCTCGATCATGGGCGATACTGGAACTTCTCAGGTGAGGCATGGTCGTTGCGATTATGCCGACGACCAAGCAGGCAGCGATCAAAGGAGATTGATGACCACCACAGAGCCGACCGTGCCCGCCACGGCCGTTCCCACGCTCGACGCATCCATTCGGGCCGATCTGGATTCCGCGATCAGTCAGCTCTCCGAGGGCGAGTCTCGCTGGGCCAAGATGACCGTCCCCGCCCGCGTTTCCCTGCTCGGCAGGGTGCATGCTTCTGTCGCTGCCGCCGCGGACCAGTGGGTCGACGCGGCCACTCGCGCGAAGAACCTCGACCCTGATTCTCCCTTCGTAGGCGAGGAATGGATTTCGGGACCCTATGTCGTGCTCTCGAGCCTGCTCGCTCTTCAGCACACGCTCGGCGCGATCGCCTCCGGCACGAGCCCGATCGCTGACAAGAAACTCGGCACAGCCCCCGGTGGCCGGGTGAGCGTGCCGGTACTGCCGGCCAACGCCTACGAGGCACTGCTCCTGCACGGCTTCAGCGCCGAAGTGTGGATGAAGGCGGGCGAATCCGCGGCGTCGGTGCGCTCATCCGCTGGCCTCGGTGCCCGCACCCCGACCGAGACCGACGGTGTCGGCCTCGTGCTCGGGGCCGGCAACATCACCGCCATCCCGCCGCTCGACGTGCTCTATGAACTCATCGCCCACAACCGGGTCGCGCTTCTCAAACTCAACCCGGTGATGGACCGGATGCTCGCGCCGTACTCGGCCGCCTTCAAACCGCTCATCGACCTCGGCCTGCTGCGTATCGTGACGGGCGCAGGCGATGTCGGGAGTTACCTCGCCAACCATCCCGGTATCTCTCACGTGCACATCACCGGCAGCGCGGCCACCCACGACCTGATCGTCTGGGGCACCGGGCCAGGAGCGGCCGATCGCAAGGCCTCTGGCACTCCGTTGCTCAAAAAGCCGATCACCAGCGAACTCGGCGGCGTGGCTCCCATCATCGTGCTGCCCGGGGCTTGGTCACAGGCCGACCTGAAGTACCAAGCCGAACACGTGGTGACCCAGCGCCTGCACAACGGCGGCTACAACTGCATCGCCGGCCAGATAGTGGTGCTCAGTTCCCAGTGGCCGCAACGCAAAGCCTTCCTCGCCGAACTGCGCAGCGCTCTCACCCGCACCCCCGACCGCGCCCCGTGGTATCCGGGCAGCGATGTCCGGGTCGACTCGGCCTCCACTTCCTACCCCGGAGCCGAGCGATTCGGGTCGAGCGGAGGGCGACTGCTCGTCGATATCCATGCCAAGGATGACGCCTCGACGATCCTGACGACGGAATACTTCTCGCCGGTGCTCGGTGTGATCGAGCTCCCCGGCACCGGACAGGAATTCCTCGACACCGCGGTCGAAACGGTCAACCGCGACTTCGTCGGTACGCTCGGGGCCAACATCATCGGGCTGCCGAGCACCATCACGCGGCTCGGCGCTGGATTCGAGAACGCCCTGGCCAGGCTCGACTACGGCACCATCGCGGTCAACACCTGGACCGCCCTCGGTTTTCTTACCCCGGGAGCCCCGTGGGGCGCCTTCCCCGGTCACACTCTCGATAATGTCCAGAGTGGCATTGGTGTCGTGCATAATGCCCTTCTGCTCGACGGCACCGAGAAGACAATCGCTCGCGGTCCATTCCGCCCGTTCCCACGATCCGCACTGCACGGGGAGTTCGCGCTGTTTCCGAAGCCACCGTGGTTCGTCACCGCCCGCAGCGCCAAGAAAACGGGAAGGCTTCTGGCCGGTTTCGCCGCCGCACCGTCGTGGTTCAAAATGCCCGCCATCTTCATCTCGGCGTTCCGCGCCTGACCCCGATAGATTTCTCAGGCCACAGTAGGAGCACCACCCACCACACGATCAAAGGAGATTCACGTGGTTTTTCGAGGACCCCTGCCGGATGTCGACATCCCGCACCTCAGTGTTTATGACTACCTTTTCGCCAGCATCGATGCCGCCGATCTGGACCGCATCGCGATAGTGGATGGCGCCTCTGGCGCCGAGACGACCTATCGCCAAATGATCGGCCAGATCAACCTCGTGGCGGGGGCGCTCGCGGCCCGAGGTATCGGGCTCGGCGATGTCGTGGCGCTGCATTCGCCCAACGTGCCCGCCTTCGCTTCGGTCTTTCACGGCATCCTGCGGTCGGGTGCCACCGCGACCACTGTCAACGCGCTCTACACCGGGGAGGAGATGGGCACGCAGCTCAGCGACTCGAGGGCGCGTTTCCTCTTCACGGTGTCGCCGCTTCTCGCCGTCGCGAAAGATGCGGCATCACGGGCCGGAATTGCGGACGACCACGTGATCGTGCTCGATGGAGCCGAAGGCCATGCGTCCCTTCGTGACCTGCTCACCGAAAATAATCCCGCGCCCGACGTGCAGTTCGACCCCGCCGAGCAGATCGCCGTGCTGCCGTACTCATCGGGCACGACGGGTCGACCGAAGGGGGTGATTCTCACCCATCGCAACCTCGTGGCGAATGTGGCACAGTCCCTTCCCCTTCTCGGAGCGGATGCGGCTTCCCGGGTGCTCGCGGTGCTGCCGTTCTTCCACATCTATGGCATGACGGTGCTTCTGAATATGGCATTTCGCACCCGGGCGCGGCTGGTCACGATGCCGCGGTTCGACCTGGCGGAGTTCCTGCGTATCATCCAGGATTTCCAAATCAACTGGGCGTTCATCGCGCCTCCGATCGCGGTGGCACTGGCGAAGCATCCTCTCGTCGACCAGTACGACCTGTCGAGCATGGAGGTCATCGTCTCTGGCGCTGCACCATTCGACGGTGCTCTCGGAACAGCCGTCGCAGAGCGACTCGGCTGCCTAGTGCGCCAGGGCTATGGCATGAGCGAGATGAGTCCTGTTTCGCACAGCATTCCGGTGAGCAGGGATGACATTCCCCTCGGCTCGGTCGGTATCACCCTCCCGAACATCGAGTGCAAGCTCATTGACACTGCCACCGGGAACGAGATCGAGATGCCGCTCGAGGGCACCAGTGCGCCTGGCGAACTGCTCTGTCGTGGACCGAACATCATGCGCGGGTATCTCGGCAACGATGAGGCCACTCGCGCGACCATCGACGAAGACGGGTTCCTGCACACCGGCGACATCGCCACCGTGAACTCCGAGGGCATCGTTTCGATCGTCGACCGGCTCAAGGAACTCATCAAGTACAAGGGCTATCAGGTGGCGCCGGCCGAACTCGAAGCCCTGCTGCTCACTCACCCGCACATCGCGGACGCCGCGGTCGTTGGCTCGCACGACGCCGAAGGCGAGGAGGTTCCGAAGGCATTTGTCGTTGTGCAGTCGGGCACCGAGATCTCGGCCGACGAGGTCATGGCGTTCGTGGCCGAAAAGGTGGCTCCGCACAAGAAGATCCGCCAGGTCGCATTCATCGACACCATTCCGAAATCGTCTTCGGGCAAGATCCTTCGCAAGGACCTGCGCAACCAGGAGGTATCCGCATGAGCACTACCCACGTCGGCATCGTCGACGCCTTCGACTACGTCGTCGTCGGCGCCGGGGCATCCGGTGCCGCCCTTGCAGCCAAACTCACCGAAGACGGCACCCACACGGTGCTCCTTCTCGAGGCCGGGCTCGTCGACAAGAAGACCGAGGTGCACATCCCGGCGGCGTTCTCGGCCCTGTTCCGTTCCGAGCTCGACTGGAACTACGACACGACTCCCCAGCGCGAACTCGGCGGCCGCACCATCTACTGGCCGCGAGGCAAGATGCTCGGCGGCTCGTCGTCGATCAACGCCATGATGTGGGTACGCGGATTTGCCGCTGACTACGACCATTGGGCCGAGACAGCGGGCTCAACCTGGTCGTACGCCGCGCTGCTTCCCTACTTCCGCAGCGTGGAGCGGGTGGAGGGAAACACGGATCCCGACCAGGGCTCCGGAGGCGCCATCAGCATCGAGCACCAACGCAGCCCGCGCTCGCACACGGCGACCTTCCTCAGGGCGGTCACGCAGGCTGGATACTCGGTGGTGGCCCCGAATACGGCGCTGCCCGATGGGTTCAGCCAGACCATGGTGAGCCAGAAGAGAGGCAAGCGCTTCTCCAGCGCCGACGCCTATCTCACGCCAGCCAAGGGGCGAAACAACCTCACCGTGCGAACGAGCGCGCAGGCCACTCGCATCGTGTTCGAGGGAACTCGCGCCGTCGGTGTGGAGTACCTCCTCGAGGGGCAGAAGAAGCAGGCGACGGCTCACAACGAGGTCATTCTGTGTGGCGGGGCGGTCAACACTCCGCAATTGCTGATGCTTTCGGGCATCGGCAGCGCCGGTGAACTCGCGGCACACGACATCCCGGTACTCGTCGACTCACCGGAAGTGGGTAAGAACCTGCGCGACCACCTCCTTTCCGGCCTGATCATCGAGACCGAAGGAGACACTCTGTTTACCGCGAAGAAGATTCCCGAGCTCGTGAGCTTCCTCGCCCGGGGCCGGGGTATGCTCACCTCGAACGTCGCAGAAGCGTATGGTTTTGTACGCTCGGACCCGTCGTTGGAGCTTCCCGATATCGAGATCATCTTCGCGCCGGTGGCATTCATCGGCGAAGGCCTCATCCCCGCACCGGCTCACGCACTGACCGTCGGAGCGATT
>JAYTTG010000360.1:0-20003 GCA_043745175.1 Microbacteriaceae bacterium | reverse complement strand
TTCATCATCACTTTTTTCAACTCCGGATCGGCCACCACGTTCCCCAAATACGTGTACATCGCGGCCTCCCGCGGGATTCCGGCCGAAGCGAATGTGATTGCTTCGGCTGTGTTCCTGATCGCGATCGTGCTCGTGGTTTCCCAACAGATCAGTGCAGCGGCACGTCGAAAGCGCCTCGAGAGGGTTGGCTAATGCTCTATCACGACCGGGTTCGTCTTGCCGGGCTCTGGCAGAGCGAGATCGACCTTTTCCGCGCCGCACGCCCGCGCTCGGCGGAGCTGTTCGACCAGGCGACTCCGCATCTGCCCGACGGCGTTCCGATGCTCTGGATGGCTAAATGGCCCGGCCCCTGGCCGGTCTATGTCGAGTCCGCCGGCGGTTCACACTTCGTCGATGTCGACGGCATCGACCACGTGGACCTCTGCCTGGGCGACACCGGCGCAATGTGTGGTCACGCGCCGGCCGCCACCGTCGCGGCGATCTCCGCGCAGCTCACGAAGGGCTCGACCTTCATGCTGCCGACGGCGGATGCCGCTGCCGCTGCCGCTCTGCTGGCCGAGCGCTTCGGGGTGCCGGCCTGGCAGTTCAGCCTCTCTGCCACCGATGCCAACCGCAGCCTTATCCGCTACGCCCGCCAGGTGACCGGCCGCCCAAAGATCGTCGTTCACGACTACTGCTATCACGGCACCGTTGACGAGGCCTATGCCACGCTCGACGAGTCGGGAGCGGTCGTCGAACGACGAGGCACGATCGGGGCACCGGTACCGCCCTCTCTCACCACCGCTGTCGTTCCGTTCAATGACGTTCCCGCGCTCGAAGCGGCTTTTGCCACGGGCGAGATCGCGGCGATGCTGATGGAGCCGGCGCTCACCAACGTTGGAATCGTCCTTCCCGACCAGGGGTATCACTCGGCCGTTCGGGAACTGTGCACCCGCTACGGGGTGATCCTGATCATCGATGAGACGCATACTCTATGTGCGGGTCCCGGCGGGATGATCGCCCGCGATGGCCTCGATCCCGATGCGGTCGTTGTCGGCAAGAGTATTGGTGGAGGTATTCCCGCTGCGGCATATGGAATGACGGCGTCGTTCTCCGCGCTCGTGCGTGACTCACTCGACCTCGAGGACATCGACGTCGGGGGAGTGGGCGGCACTCTCGCGGGCAACGCTGTCTCGCTCGCGGGCATCCGCGCGACCCTGTCCGAGGTGCTGACCGCAGAGGCATTTCCCGGCATGATTGATCGCGCCACCGAGTGGACCGTCGGCGTGCAGTCGGCGCTCGACGAGTTCAACGTGCCCTGGCAGGTCACCCAGCTCGGCGCCCGCTCGGAATACAGCTTCCGGGCCACCGCGCCCCACGACGGTGCCGAGGCCGCCGATGCCGACGATTTTGAACTGCAGCAGTACCTGCACCTGCATGCCCTCAACCGAGGCATCCTGATCACGCCGTTTCACAACATGGCGCTCATGGCACCGAGCACTACGGCTGCCGATGTCGAGCGGCACACTGTTGCGTTCCGCGAGGCGGTTGTCAGCCTCTACGCCTGAGGGCGGCGCAGTCGGTGTGCCTGGCTGGCGGCGCACGCCAGTGGTCGCGCGGGCTACTCTCCGCGCACGAGTTCCGACACGCGGATCTCTCCGACCGGAAGCCCGCCGCCGAGCACCTTCTCCGTGGTGAGCGTCCCGACCCGATCGGCATCCTCCACCGAAATCGCCCCGACCGAGGCAAGCAGTTCGAGAGCGACCAGCGAGGTCGCCCTGGCGCTGCCATCGAGCATCTTGAGGGCGACCGCCGTGCCATCCGGCGCTCCCATCACGATCACTCCCTCGGCTCCTCCCTTGGTGAGTAGGCCGAGCTGTTCGATAACCACGGTGTTTGCCCGCCCCGGACCGTCGATGGCCCAGGGCTCCGCGAGAACCGCGGCCGCGAGCATCGCGGCGGAAGCATCCCGAGCCGCTGAGACACGACCGACGGCGATCGCCAGTGAGCGCAGAGTGGTGGCGAAGACCGGGGCGCCGCAGCCGTCGATGCCCACCCGACCGATCGACTCTCCGGTGAATTCCTCCACCGTCTCCCGCACCAGCTGTTGCAGCGGGTGCGCCGGGTCGAGATAGTTCGTGCTTGGCCAGCCGTTCTCCACGCAGGCCAGCAGGAACGCGGCGTGCTTGCCGGAGCAGTTCATCGTGATGCGGGCGGGAGCGGATGCCGCGGACCGCGATGCGCTGTCGAGCGGCCAATCCAGCGGACACTGCAGCGCATCCTCGCCGAGCCCGGCTCGCGCGAGGAGCGAACGTACGATGCGCACGTGAGCCGCAGTACCCGAGTGACTCGCCGTCGCGAGCACGAGTTGCGCGCCCACGAGTGACACTCCCGATCGGAGTACCGCGATGGCCTGGAAGAATTTGAGCGACGATCGACCGTAGACGAGAGCATCAGTGTCGCCAAGCGAGCGCGCGACCGTGCCGTCGGGCGAGACGACCACCGCCGCACCGAGATGACGCGACTCATCCAACCCGGACCGCGAAAGGATCGCCAGTTCGACGACTCCGGTGGGAGCGAGAGGGTGGCTCACAGCGTCGCGAGCGCGTCGTCGAGCACTTGGAGGGCTTCCTCCAGCAGCTCAGTCGAGATCGCGAGCGAGGGCAGGAAACGGATGATGTTGCCGTAGGTGCCCGCGCTGAGCAACAGCACCCCGTGCTGGGCCGCGAATGCCGTAATCGTAGCGACCGCGGCGGCGTTCGGCGTGGGGGTGCCCGGCTCGACAAGCTCGATGGCGATCATCGCGCCGATGCCGCGCACATCGCCGATCACGGGGTAGCGCTCCTGCAGGGCGAGCAGTGCGGGCTTCAGAACGGCCTCGATCCGCGCTCCCTCGGCGAGCAGGTTCTTCGACTCGATCTCATCGAAGACGGCGATTGCGGCAGCCGCGGCGACGGGATTGCCGGCGAAGGTGCCCCCTAGGCCACCGGGGTGGGAGGCATCCATGATCTCGGAACGCCCGGTCACTCCGGCGATCGGAAGGCCGCCCGCGATGCCCTTGGCGCTCAGCACCATATCGGGCACGACGCCGAAGTGTTCGATTGCGAAATACCTACCGGTGCGAGCCATGCCGCTCTGGATCTCGTCGGCGACGAAGACGATCCCGTTGGCGGTGCACCATTCGCGAAGTGCCGCGAAGTAGCCGTCGGCGGCAACGACGAAACCGCCCTCGCCCTGGATCGGCTCGACGACTAGGCAGGCGAGGTCGCTGGCACCGACGGACTTCTCGAGGTACGAGATGGTGCGGGCTGCGGCATCCGCACCGCTCAGTCCGTCGTGGAAGGGGTAGGAGTTCGGCGCGTGGTGCACGTCGCTCGCGAATGGGCCGAAGCCGAGCTTGTATGGCATGGCCTTAAAAGTCATCGCCATGGTGAGGTTGGTGCGACCGTGGTAGGCGTGGTCGAGCACGGCAACCCCGCTGCGGCCCGTGTATTTTCGCGCGATCTTCACGGCGTTTTCCACTGCCTCGGCGCCGGAGTTCAGCAATACCGTCTTCTTCGCGAAGTCGCCGGGGGTGTGCTCGGCCAGCAGCTCGGCAACGCGCACATAGCCCTCGTACGGTGTCACGGTGAACATCACGTGCGTGAACGCGGCGAGCTGGGCGGATGCCGCGGCGACGACGGCCGCGTCGGTGTGGCCGATCGTCATGACGCCGATCCCCGCGCCGAGGTCGATGAACTGGTTGCCATCGACGTCCACCACGATCGCCCCGTGGGCGCGCGCGATGAACACGGGAAGGGCAGACGCGACTCCGACCGGGATCACCGCCAGTCGCCTCTCCTGCAGCGCCTGCGACCGCGGTCCCGGAATCGCCGTGATGATACGACGCTCCGGCGTGATGTCAGAGGAAATCAGAGTGGGAGTGAGGGTGTCGGTCATGACAAAAATTCTATCGCCGCCAGGGCGTAGCGTTCAGAGGGTGAATTACGAACATCACTTCGCCGTCTCCCTCGAGTGGACTGGAAACCGCGGAAGCGGAACGAGTGATTACCGGGCCTACGGGCGCGATCACGTCGTGCGCGCCAAAGGAAAACATGAGATCAGCGGGTCGTCAGACCGGGTCTTCCACGGCGACGCCGATCGGTGGAATCCCGAGGAGCTGCTCATCGCGGCGCTCACCCAGTGCCACCTGCTCAGCTATCTTCATGTCGCCGCCAGCAATGGCGTGGTGGTGACGAACTACACGGATGCGGCCGCCGGCATCATGGAGCAGACGGCGGATGGCGGTGGACATTTCACTTCGGTGACCCTCCGCCCGTTCGTGACCATCTCGGCGGGCGACCCCGACCGTGCCCTCTCCCTGCACCACGAGGCGAGCCTCAAATGCTTCATCGCCAATTCGATGAACTTCCCGGTGAGGCATGAGCCCCGGGTGGTGATTCAGGAGAAATAGCGGGCCGATAGCGCGACATTCAGGGTTTGGTCAGCTTGATCAGAAGGTGTGCCCCCACACTTACGGGGTGAAGAAAACTCTCTCGGCGAAAAAACCCCTGTCGGTCCTGGCCATTACCGCGCTCGCCTTCTCCCTGGCGGCGTGCAGCTCCTCTCCGTCTGCGGACGGCTGCACCCCGACGGCATCCGGGTCAAATTCGAGCAAAGTGACGGTCACCGGCAAGTTCGGTGCCGCCCCGACGGTCAAGTTCGCCAAGGGTCTCAGCACCGGGAAGACCGAGCGCTCCGTGGTGATCGACGGCAAGGGCACTGTCGCGAAGGCGAACGGCACCGTTGAGGTCGACTACACCGCCTACGACGGCGCTACCGGCAAAAAAATCGACGCGACGAAGTATGAGAAGGGCGCGACGACCGCGTTCCAACTCAAGGATTCCAGCATCCTGCCCGGCATGATTAAGGGCCTCAACTGCTCGCCGGCCGGTAGCCGGGTCGTCGCCGTAATTCCACCAGCCGACGCGTTCAAGGCCGCAGGCTCAGAGGGCCTCGGCGTCAAGGCCACCGATTCCCTCGTCTTCGTCTTCGATGTCGTCAAGGTCACCGCACCGGTCTCGGTTCTCCCGAAGGCGAATGGCGCGGCACAGAAGGCGGTTTCGGGCCTGCCGACGGTGAAGCTTGCCGCGAAGGGCGAGCCGACGATCACCGTTCCGAAAGCCGACGCCCCCGGGAAACTCACAATCGAGGACCTGAAGAAGGGGACCGGAAAGACCGTGAAGGCTGGCGACACCGTCACCGTTCATTACACCGGAGTCGTCTGGGCAACGGGCAAGACTTTCGATTCAAGCTGGACCCGCGGCACGCCTGCGAGTTTCGCCACTACGGGAGTTATCCCCGGCTTCGGCAAAGCACTGGTCGGCCAAAAAGTCGGCTCGCAGGTGATAGCGGTGATCCCGCCCGCTGACGGCTATGGAGCGAACGTGCCAACGGGCCAGACCGATATCACGCCGACAAGTACCCTCGTGTTTGTCGTCGACATTCTCGCCACCTCCTAGGCCGCAACGGCGAACGGGCTAACGTAACCTCATGCGTCGCGTCATCGTCCTCGGCTCCACCGGATCGATCGGCGTGCAAGCGCTGGAGGTGATCGCGGCGAACCGCGACAGCTTCGAGGTGGTTGGCCTCGCCGCTGGATCGCGGCGAGCCGCCGTCGAGGCACAGGCGGCCGCGTTCGGCGTCGAACACATCGCCCTCGGCGAGATCGAAGCCGAGCAGCTCGTGCGGACTGTCCAAGCGGATGTTGTGTTGAATGGCATCACGGGATCGGTGGGCCTCGGCCCGACCCTGGCTGCGCTGGAGGTGGGGGCGACACTCGCCCTCGCCAACAAGGAGAGCCTGATCATCGGTGGTGAGCTTGTGATGGGCGCCGCCTTTCCCGGCCAGTTGGTGCCCGTCGATTCGGAGCACTCCGCGATCGCGCAGGCGTTGCGGGCCGGCACGGCCAAGGAAGTGCGCCGACTCGTGCTCACGGCATCCGGCGGGCCGTTCCGCGGGCGCAGTCGGGAGTCACTGCGGGACGTGTCTCCGCGTGAGGCGCTCGCACATCCGACCTGGGACATGGGGCTCGTGGTCACCACCAACTCGTCGACCCTTGTGAACAAGGGGCTCGAGATCATCGAGGCGCACTACCTGTTCGACGTTCCATACGACGATATCGACGTGACGGTGCATCCGCAGTCAATCGTGCACTCGATGGTCGAATTCGTCGACGGCTCAACCATCGCGCAGTGCTCGCCGCCCGACATGCGGCTGCCGATTTCCCTCGGCCTCGACTGGCCGAATCGCGTTCCCGGCGTCGGGGTACCCCTCGACTGGACCGCCTCCAGTAACTGGACCTTCGAGCCGCTCGACACCGCGGCTTTCCCCGCGGTGGATCTCGCGAAGCGGGTCGGGCGCGAGGGGGGAACCTTCCCCGCAGTATTTAACGCGGCCAACGAACAGGCGGTGCTCGCCTTCCACGCCGGGCGGATCGGCTATCTCGATATCGTCGATACGGTCGCCGCCGTGGTCGACGCGCATGACTCTACGGGCGTGCTCAGCCGCGAGTCGCTCGCAGAAGCAGAGCGTTGGGGGAGAGCGGACGCCGATCGCTTGATCGGACTGCGCTAATCGCCGTTGCCGTGATCGCCTTTACCCGGGTCATCGGTCTTGCCGGGTTTCACTTTGTTTTGCGCGGTGATCGCCGCCTGCAGATCGCTACGCACCAGTGCAATGGCTGCCGAAATGCTGTCGAAGCGCGCCGAAGTGACCTCGCCCCTCGCTCGCGCATCCGCGAGCGCGGCCCTGAGCTCGTCGAGTCGGGTGAGGGCGGACGCCGGATCCTCGCCAGCAGCGGCAGAGCTGACCGACAAGACGCCGGCTTGCAGCTGCGAGGCGATGGTCGACGGATACGGGGATGCCACGGGCGGTGCTACCGGCGCGCTGCTACCGACGCAGCCAGTGAGGACCATTGCGCAGGCCAGCACTGTGGCCAGCAGCGCCGCGCGCCTCACGGTGCCACGCTTCGCTGCAGTTGGCGAAGGTGCTCGCCCAGCGTTCCCGACACGTCCGGGTAGGCGACACTCGTCGCGGTGGGCTTCGGTAACGGCGGCGTGGTTGATGCCCCTGGGCCGGTCATACTCGGGCGGGAGAGAGACGCCGCGAGCACGATAACGACGAGAACGGCAGCGGCAGCGGCTCCGACGAGGGCGAAGCGCCGCCGCCGCCCCGGGGCGGGTTTCGCGGGGGTCGCGTTTGATGTCGGCGCGGCAAGAACCACCGTCGGAGCGAGCCCCCCCGCCGGGGCGAGCACCATCGTCGGAGCGTACTCGTCTGGAGTGGGCAGCAGCTTCGTGGGGTCCAGGTGCTCGAGCGCCAGCGAGGCAGTCTCGCGGTGCTCGATTTCGGCGGCTGATGCCTCGAGAAAAGACGGCTCGAGGAGAGTCGCGGCCACGCTCGCAGCATCCGGCCGGTCTTGGGGTTGCCGAGCCATCATCGCTGACAGGAGTGTCCGCCAGGAATCGTCGATAGTTGGCGGGATCTCGGGGTCCCTGGCCAGCCGTGCGAGCACGGCCTCGATCGCGGTTCCGGGGAAGGCCCTCAGCCCGGTGAGGCTCTCGAGCAGCACGAGTCCGAGCGAGTAGACATCGCTCGCCGTCCCTACCATCGCGCCCTGTGCCTGCTCGGGACTCAGGTAGGTCGCGGTGCCGATTACAGTGCCGGTCGCCGTCAACCGCGCGTCGTCGAGCAGCCGGGCGATACCGAAGTCGGCGAGCTTCGCGAGTGGTGTACCCGGGGTGGAATGGTCGTGGGGAAGAAGGATGTTGCTTGGCTTCACATCGCGATGTACGACGCCCCGCCGGTGGATATAAGAAAGAGCGCCCGCGACATCCGACCCGATCCGGGCAATAAGTGCTGCCCCGGGGGGCCCGTCGAGCAGCTTGGTGCGCAGGTCGATTCCGTCCACGAATTCGAGCACGAGGAACGCGCGGCCATGATCGCCGACCCCACCCTCCGCGACAGCGTCGAACAGCGTGACGAGGCCGGGGGCGTTCAGCGAAGCGAGAAGCTGCACCTCGTCGCGCTGACGACGCACGTCGTCGGCATCCGCGAGCTCGGAACGGAAGACCTTGAGGGCCACCGTTCGGCCGAGTGACTCATCGACGGCCCGATAGACGGTCGCCATGCCGCCCACTCCCACGACCGACTCGATGCGGAAGCGGTCGCCGACCAGATCGCCGGCGGCGAACTCGCCGGTCGATAAACGGTTCGGATCGGTGTTCATTCATCCATTCTGCGTCATCGGAGATCGCAAGTCCGCGTACCGCCGACCTCCAGCCTCGTGCGGATACGCTGGGCAACGTGGAAACCGTCCTGCTTTATATCCTCGGAATCGTGGTCGTCGTCATCGGCATCGCCCTGTCGATCGGTCTCCACGAGATCGGGCACCTCGTGCCCGCAAAACTCTTCGGAGTGAAGGTCGCCCAGTACATGATCGGGTTCGGGCCCACGATCTTCTCGCGCCGACGGGGTGAGACCGAGTACGGGGTCAAGGCCATTCCCCTCGGCGGCTATATTTCGATGGCCGGAATGTATCCGCCGGCACGTGCGGGTGGCCGACCCCGCTCCTCCGGCACGGACGTCTCCTTTCTTGAGGAGGAATATGAGGCGGCGGGCCGCACCTCAAGCACCGGGTTCTTCCAGACCCTCGTGCAGGACGCGCGCACTGCCAGCGCCGACACGATCACGGCCGGCGACGAGAACCGCGTCTTTTACAAGCTCCCGATCTACAAGCGTGTGATCATCATGCTCGGCGGACCGTTCATGAATCTCGTGATCGCCGTGGTGCTGTTCGCCGTCGTGTTGAGCGGGTTCGGAACCCAGCAACTCGCCGTCGGCAGCGTCTCGGCCTGCGTTTTGCCGGCCTCAAGCACCGCGGATGCGTGCACTTCGAGCGACCCGGAAGCGCCGGGTTCGGCGGCCGGTCTCAAACCCGGCGACCAGATCATCAGGGTCGCCTCTATCGACTATCCCACCTGGGACCAGGTCACCGGCATTATCCGCACGTCGGCGGGCAAGAATGTCGACATCACGGTGAAGCGCGCGGGAACAACCACGGTGCTCACCGCTGTGCCGCTGCTCACCGTGCGCAACGTCGTGACCACCAAGGGCGCCGTCGTGAAGGACGAGAACGGCAAGGTACTGACCGAGAAGGTCGGCTTCCTGGGGATCGGGCCGGATGTCGTGCTCGCACGCCAGCCGCTCAGTCGGGTTCTGCCTACCCTTGGCACCAACATCGGCGCCGACGTGCACCTCATTCTCAATCTTCCGCAGCGACTGGTCGATGTCGCAAAAGCCGCGTTCGGTACGGACGCCCGTGATCCGAACGGTCCGGTGAGCGTCGTCGGCGTTGGTCGGATTGCCGGTGAGGTGACCGCGACGCAGACCTCTCCACTTGCGGAGCGCTTCTCGTTCCTTCTCGGGCTCATCGCGTCGCTCAACGTGGCACTGCTGGTCTTCAATCTCGTGCCGCTTTTGCCTCTCGATGGCGGACACGTTGCCGGCGCGCTGTGGGAAGGCATCCGTCGCGCCTTCGCGAAGCTGTTCAAGCGCCCGGATCCTGGACCGGTCGATATCGCCCGAATGGTGCCCCTCACGTTCGCCGTCGTACTCGTGCTCGGTGCGATGAGCGTGCTACTCATCTACGCCGACATCGTCAAGCCGATCGCCCTGAAGTAGGGCAAGTCCCAGCGACTGCCAAGAAGCGGCGGCTTAGAATTGCGCAGTGCCAGCAATCAACTTAGGTATGCCCCTCGCCCCTCCCGTCTTGGCCCCGCGTCGCAAGACCCGCCAGATCTCGGTCGGCAAGGTGAAAGTCGGCGGTGATGCCCAGGTGAGCGTCCAGTCGATGACCACGACGCAGACCACCAACATCAACGCCACTCTCCAGCAAATCGCCGAACTCACGGCGACCGGTTGTGACATCGTGCGCGTCGCGGTGCCGCACCAGGACGACGCGGATGTGCTTCACATCATCGCGGGCAAAAGCCAGATCCCGGTGATCGCCGACATCCACTTCCAGCCGCGATACGTCTTCACAGCCATCGACGCCGGCGTCGGCGCTGTCCGCGTCAATCCCGGAAATATTCGAAGGTTCGATGACCAGGTTGGCAAGATCGCTGCCGCGGCCAAGGCGGCAGGCGTTTCGATTCGAATCGGAGTTAACGCGGGGTCACTCGAGCCGAGCATTATGCAGAAATACGGCAAGGCAACGGCAGAGGCCCTTGTCGAGAGTGCTGTCTGGGAGGCGAGCCTCTTCGAGGAGCACGACTTCCACGACTTCAAGATATCGGTGAAACACAACGATCCCGTCGTAATGGTGAAGGCCTACCGATTGCTCGCAGAGCGCGGCGACTGGCCGCTCCACCTCGGGGTCACCGAGGCCGGCCCGGAGTTCCAGGGCACCATCAAGTCGGCGACGGCCTTTGGAATCCTGCTCGGCGAGGGCATCGGCGACACCATCCGTGTTTCGCTTTCCGCTCCTCCGGTGACGGAAATCAAAGTCGGGCTGCAGATTTTGCAGTCGCTGAACCTGCGTGAGCGCAAGCTCGAGATCGTCTCCTGCCCGAGTTGCGGACGAGCCCAGGTGGATGTCTACCAGCTCGCCAACGACGTCACCGCCGGTCTCGAGAAGATGACAGTGCCTCTGCGTGTGGCCGTGATGGGCTGTGTCGTCAACGGTCCGGGGGAGGCACGCGAGGCCGACCTCGGCGTTGCCAGCGGCAATGGCCGCGGCCAGATTTTCGTCAAGGGCGAGGTCATCAAGACCGTACCGGAGTCTGAGATCGTCGCCACCCTCATCGAGGAGGCTAATCGCCTGGCGGCGGAGATGCCGCCGGGAGCGGTCGGATCTCCCCAGGTCGTCACGGCCTGAGCACGTCGCTTCGGTGCCAGTGGACCCCGTTCGGGTCGGAGTCCACCGGCACGCACTTCGTCCGGGATGGACGCTTCTGTGGATTGCTCGAAGGCGTAAAATCCTGCGTCAAACGTGACGGCTAAAATATTTACGTGCCAACACGACTCTCCCAGCTGTTTGTCCGAACCCTTCGCGAAGACCCCTCCGATGCGGAGGTGACGAGTCATCGTCTCCTCGTGCGTGCCGGCTACATCCGCCGCCAGGGCCCTGGTATCTTCGCCTGGCTGCCGCTCGGCCTGAAGGTCAAGCGGCGCATCGAGTCGATCATCCGTGAGGAGATGGAGGGTATTGGCGCCCAGGAGGTGCACTTCCCCGCGCTGCTGCCGCGCGAAGCCTACGAACTCAGCGGTCGCTGGGAAAAGTACGGCGAGGGAATCTTCCGGCTGAAAGACCGAAAGGGGGCGGATTATCTTCTTGCCCCGACCCACGAAGAGGTCTTTACCCTGCTCGTGAAGGATCTCTATTCGTCATACAAAGAACTTCCTCTCGCGATCTACCAGATTCAAGACAAGTACCGGGACGAGGCTCGCCCTCGCGCCGGACTGCTCCGCGGCCGCGAGTTCACAATGAAAGACGCCTACTCGTTCGATTACACCGACGCCGGCCTCGACCTGTCGTACCAAAAACAGCGCGATGCCTACGAGCGTATTTTTACGCGACTCAGCCTCGACTATGTGATCGTCAAGGCAGACAGCGGACTTATGGGGGGTGCACGCAGTGAGGAATTCCTGCACCCGACGCCGGTCGGTGAAGACACTTTCGTACGCTCGGCCGGCGGATACGCGGCGAACGTCGAAGCGTTCCAGACTCTCGTTCCCGAGCCGCGTTCATTCGACGGACTTCCCGCGCCCGAGGTCCTCGATACTCCCGACACGCCGACTATCCAGAGCCTCGTCGATGTCGCAAACCGCGATCATCCCCGCTTGGACGGCCGACGGTGGACTGCCGCAGACACTCTCAAGAACGTCGTGATCGCCCTGGCCCATCTGGACGGGTCCCGCGAGCTGGTCGTCGTTGGACTTCCCGGCGACCGGGATGTCGACCTCAAGCGCGCAGAGGCAGTATTCGCCCCGGCAGACGTCGAAGCGGCGAACGAGGGCGACTTCGCGCGTCATCCGGGACTCGTTAAGGGCTACATCGGCCCATGGACTTCGGGTGGTGCGGTGCTCGGTGCCGGCAAGGCAATCGATCCGTTACTCACGAAGAAGGAGCGTGCTGCAGCGGAAGCCGCGGCCGCGGAAGCCCCGCCCGTCTCGACAACAGGCATCCGCTTTCTCACTGATCCGCGTATTTCTCAAGGCTCAGGCTGGATCACCGGGGCCAACGAGAACGGCAGGCACGTGTTCGGCCTCGTGGCCGGCCGCGATTTCGTCTCGGACGGAACGATCGAGGTTGCCGAAGTTCAGGCGGGGGACCCGGCACCCGACGGCTCCGGCCCGGTCGAGCTCGCCCGCGGAATGGAATTGGGGCACGTCTTCCAGCTTGGCCGCTTCTTCTCCGAGGCGCTCGGTCTCAAGGTTCTTGACGAGAACGGGAAGCTCGTCACCGTCACGATGGGTTCATACGGCATCGGCGTCACCCGAATCCTCGCGGTCATCGCGGAGGCGAACAACGACGAACGGGGCCTTATCTGGCCTCGCAATGTTGCGCCATTCGACCTTCATGTCGTGGCGGCCACTAAGGAGATCGAGGTGCTGGATGCTGCCGTCTCGCTTGCCAACGACTTTGAAAAGCGGGGCTACGACGTGCTGGTCGACGAGCGGCCGAAGGTCTCGCCCGGCGTCAAGTTCGGCGATGCGGAACTCATCGGCGTTCCGCTGATCGTGATCGTCGGAAAGGGATTCGCCGAGGGGATGGTCGAGCTCTGGGACCGCCGAACCGGCGTGAAGACACCCGTGGCCCTCGTCGACGTTGTAGAGGCAGTGGCCGCCCTCGACTGAGCGCGCAGGGGACCGAGACCTGCCGGCGATCTCAGCCTGCCGGCGATCATCCTGCCAGTGGACAAAATTCACGCAAGCGGGCGCATCCGACGACCATGGGAACGCCTCGAATCCTCCCGATCCCGCCCCTCACCTCCTCGGCACCGCGATTCTCATCGGAGACCGCGCCGGCCAATCGATCGCCCGGGACGACTTCGACGCCGCCGGTGGCTATCTCGTTTCGGGAACCCGGTTGACGGGCGGGGCTCGCGCCGTCGGATCGGTGTACGCTCCCGTCCCGAATCGCTCACGCTGCTGCTGCTCGTGGCCGCGGGCATTCCCCAACCCACGATCACTGACCCGACGCTTGTCGACGGAGCTCTGCTCCTCCTTCACGCCGATCTCACCGGTGAGCGGCGGGAGGTGGTACGGGAGTGCGGGGTGACTACCTCCGCACGAACGCTCGTACTTTTCGTAAGAACATCGAGAGACGCGAGTTGTTCGAGTCCGCGGGTCGGCGCTGCATCCGCCTCACCACCGATGATCTCTTCGTGCGGCCGGCGGTCTTCACTGCGAGGGTGAAACGCATTCTGCTCGACCGTGGCTGGCAGGGCTGGAGCCGGGCCGACGGGGCCCACCCTGCTAGCTTAGAGACAGACTTCGTGCGCGCGACTGCAGTGCATGACAATGACAATCGAAAATAGTGGAGGCCCTCAGTGGACATCGATCTGAGCGTGCTGCGCCTCATGGAGCGTGAGCGCGAAATTCCGTTCGACGAACTCGTGGTGATCATCGAGCAGGCCATCCTGACGGCCTACCTCAAGCACACCGAGACGCCGGAGGCCAGGGACGGCAACGCGCATGCGCGGGTATCGCTTGACCGCAAGTCGGGACACGTGAGTATCTTCGTGCCCGAGTTGAACGACGAGGGCGAAGTGATCGGTGAGGCCGAGGATGTTCCGGCGGACTTCGGTCGCATCGGCGCCTTCGCCGCAAAGCAGGTCATCAACCAGCGCCTGCGGGACATCGGCGACGACAAGGTGCTCGGTGAGTTCAAGGGCCGCGAGGGCGACATCATCGCCGGCGTGATCCAGCAGGGTCCGAATCCGCGAATGATTCACGTGGACCTCGGCTCGATCGAGGCCATTCTTCCGCCGGAAGAGCAGGTTCCCGGAGAGGTCTACGCCCACGGCTCCCGCATCCGCGTCTACGTTACGAGCGTGAGCAGGGGCCTGAAGGGTCCGCAGATCACGGTCTCGCGCACGCATCCGTCGCTTGTCCGCAAGCTCTTCGCACTCGAGGTTCCGGAGATCGCGAGCGGTGTCGTGGAGATCGTCTCGCTTGCCCGAGAGGCCGGCCACCGCACCAAGATCGCGGTGAAGGCCAATGAGCCGGGCGTCAACGCTAAGGGTGCCTGCATCGGGGAACTTGGACAGCGCGTGCGCGCAGTGACCGCCGAGCTCAACAATGAGAAGATCGACATCGTCGACTACAACGCGGATCTCGCCACCTTCGTCGGTAACGCACTCTCTCCCGCGAAGGTCACGTCCTCGTACGTGATCGACGCGTCGACCAAGGCGGTGCGCGCCCTCGTGCCGGATTACCAGCTCTCCCTCGCCATCGGCAAAGAGGGCCAAAACGCCCGTCTTGCTGCCAAGCTCACCGGAGCTCGTATCGACATCCAGCCGGACTCGATCCTCGACCAGGACTGAGCACGCTCGGGGCGTGGGGAGGCGGATGCCGCGGCTCGGACATCCGGTCGGGCAGCTCGTGGAATATCGTGCCTCGGCGCGCTGCTGGAGAAGGGGATAGTATGAGATCAGTTAGAACCTGTCTCGGCTGCCGCGAACGTGCTGACAGATTCCTCCTTGTGAGGGTCGTCGCGCATGAGGGCGAAGTCGTTGTGGATTTCTCCGCAACGCTTCCTGGTCGGGGCGCCTGGGTGCATCCGACAACCCGCTGTGTTGAAACGGCGATCGCTCGCAAGGCGGTCGCACGTGCTCTTCGAGCGGATGGTGCACTCGGTACCGCAAGACTTCTGACGGCAGTCCCCGCAATACACAGGAACGACACAGTCGGCGTTTCATCCGAAACGCCCTAAAGAACAGGCTGATTGACCAATGGACAACTAATGAGCGGCTCGAAATGAGACCCGTCCACAATTAAGGCCTTCTCCTCATCGGGAGTCGGCCCGACAAGGAGAACACTGTGGCAAAACCACGCGTGCACGAGATCGCAGCAGAACTCGGCATTGATAGCAAGAAAGCCCTTGAGAAACTCAAGGAAATGGGCGAGTTCGTCAAGGGACCGTCCTCCAGCATCGAACCTCCCGTGGCCCGCAAGCTGCGTGCCGCCCTCGCAGCCGATGGCATCAAGGCGCCAGAGAAGCCGGCAGCCCCGGTCGCTCCGCCGCGCCCCGCCCCCGTCGCCGAGACCCCCGTTGCCCCGGCTCCTACTCCCGCGGCTCCCGCCGCGCCGGTTGTCGAGACCCGGGCGACTCCTGCCGCAGCGGCTCCGGCCGCTCCGGCGGCCGAGGGATCCAGCATCCCACGGCCCGGCACCGCTCGCCCCGGCAACAACCCCTTCGCCAGTACCCAGGGCATGCAGCGTCCCGGCGCTCCCCGCCCGGGTAATAACCCCTACGCGTCGACGCAGGGCATGAACACCCGCCCAGCGGCCTCGCCGACCGGAATTCCGCGCCCGTCCGCGCCCCGTCCCGGAGCGCCGCGCCCCGGAGGACCCGGCCAGGCAGCACAGCGCCCCGGTGGATTCGGACAGCGTCCGGCCGGTGCCGGTGGATTCCGTCCCGGCGGAGCAGGTGGGGCACGTCCGGCCGGTGCCGGTGGATTCCGCGCCCCGGGCGCACCCGCGGGCGCACCCGGATCGAACTTTGGCCCGAACCGCCCCGCCGGCGGGGGTGGTCGTGGACGTGGACCCGGCGGTGGTACCGCTGGTGCCTTCGGTCGCGGTGGCGGCAAGAGTAAGGCCCGCAAGTCGAAGCGCACGAAGAGGGCAGAATTCGAACTTCGCGAAGCCCCGTCGCTCGGTGGCGTCAGCGTTCCCCGCGGCGATGGCAAGACATCCATCCGCCTGCGCCGTGGAGCCTCGATCACCGACTTCGCCGACAAGATCGACACGAGCCCCGGCAACCTGGTGACCGTGCTGTTCCACCTGGGGCAGATGGCCACCGCGACCGAGTCCCTCGATGAGGCGACCTTCGACATTCTCGGCGAGGAGCTCGGCTTCAAGATCGAGATGGTCTCGCCCGAGGATGAGGACCGCGAACTGCTCAGCGGCTTCGACATCGACCTCGACCAGGAGCTGGACGACGAGACCGACGACGACCTCGAGGCCCGTCCTCCCGTTGTCACCGTCATGGGTCACGTCGACCACGGTAAGACGCGCCTTCTCGACGCGATCCGTAATGCCAACGTCGTCGCCGGGGAAGCGGGTGGAATCACCCAGCACATCGGTGCCTATCAGGTACTCACCGAGCACGAGGGCATCGAACGCGCCATCACCTTCATCGATACCCCTGGCCACGAGGCGTTCACCGCCATGCGCGCCCGAGGTGCGCAGGTCACCGATATCGCCATCCTCGTTGTTGCGGCGGATGACGGGATCATGCCGCAGACGATTGAGGCGCTCAACCATGCGCAGTCGGCCGGGGTGCCGATCGTGGTCGCGGTGAACAAGATCGACAAGGAGGGGGCAAACCCCGCAAAGGTGCGCCAGCAGCTCACCGAGTTCGGTCTCGTCGCCGAGGAGTACGGCGGGGACACGATGTTCATCGACGTCTCTGCTCTCAACAAGATCGGTATCCCCGAACTTCTCGAGGCAGTGCTTCTCACGGCGGATGCCGGACTCGATATGCGCGCGAACCCCAACAAGGACGCGCGCGGTGTTGCCATCGAGGCCAAGCTCGACAAGGGACGTGGTGCGGTCGCGACCGTGCTCATCCAGTCGGGAACCCTCGAGGTGGGAGACGCGATCGTCGCGGGGACCGCCTACGGACGTGTTCGTGCGATGTTCGACGAGAACGGTACGGCAGTCGAATTCGCCACGCCCGCGCGCCCGGTCTCGGTGCTCGGACTCACGTCCGTTCCCCGCGCCGGTGACACCTTCCTCGTCACCGACGATGACCGCACCGCCCGCCAGATCGCCGAGAAGCGCGAAGCAGCAGAGCGCAATGCCCTGCTCGCCCGCAGCCGCAAGCGCATCAGCCTCGAAGACTTTACCAAGGCACTCGAAGACGGCAAGGTCGAGTCACTCAACCTCATCATCAAAGGTGACGTCTCCGGTGCCGTCGAGGCACTCGAGGAATCGTTGCTCAAAATCGAGGTGGACGACAGCGTGCAGTTGCGCATCATCCACCGCGGTGTGGGTGCGATCACCGAGAGCGACGTCAACCTGGCGACGATCGACAACGCGATCATCATCGGATTCAACGTGCGCCCCGACACGAAGGCGCGCGAGCGTTCGGCTCGTGAAGGCGTCGACGTGCGCTTCTACTCGGTCATCTACGCGGCCCTCGAGGACGTGGAGAACGCTCTCAAGGGAATGCTCAAGCCCGAGTTCGAAGAGGTGCAATCCGGTGTCGCCGAGATCCGCGAGATCTTCCGTTCCTCGAAGTTCGGAAACGTCGCCGGTGTCATCGTGCGCAGTGGAACCATCACTCGCAATGCGAAGGCACGGGTCATCCGCGACGGTGTCGTGGTCGGGGACAACCTGGCCATCGAGTCGCTGCGTCGGTTCAAGGATGACGTCACCGAGGTGCGTACGGACTTCGAGGCTGGTATCGGTCTCGGTAAGTTCAACGACATCCAGATGGGTGATGAGATCGAAACGATTGAAATGAAGGAAAAGGTCCGCGTCTAAGTTCGACGACGGCCTCCGGAGGAGGTAACCAGCACAGAGGCGGAGCTCCGCAAGCCTCTGTAGCTGGTCGCCTCCTCCGGATGCCTCGAGCCGTGAGGCACGAAAAAAGGAAGAGATTATGGCCGATCCGGCTCGCGCCGCCAAGATGGCGGACCGCATCAAGGTGATCATCGCGAAGACCCTCGAGCGCGGGCTCAAAGATCCGCGGCTGGGATTTGTGACGATTACCGACGTGAGGGTGACCGGCGACTTGCAGCACGCCTCGATTTTCTACACCGTCTACGGCTCCGATGAGGAGCGCACGGATTCCGCGGTGGCTCTCAAGTCGGCGACCGGCATGCTGCGCAGTGAGGTCGGTAAGAACATCACCGCGCGGCTCACGCCATCGCTCGAGTTCATCGCCGACGCCGTGCCAGAGAACGCCAAGCACATCGAGGCGCTCCTTGCCGAGGCGGCCAACCGCGACAGCGAGATCGGCGGCCTGCGAAGCACGGCACAGTACGCGGGCGACGAAGATCCCTATGTGAAGCCGCGGGTCATCGTCGACGACGAGGACTAGCGCGTTGCTGCACTGTGCGTGGGCGCCCGGGTGGTCCGGTGGAGCACGACGGATGTCACGGCAGGGCGGGAGCCGGAGCGGGCGCTACCTTAGCAGTCGTGACAGCACCCGATCGGCGAGGCGCTTGCCACCGGTCTGGCAGGTCGGACAGTACTGCAGGGTCGAATCGGCGAAGATCACCTCTCGGATGATGTCGCCGCAGACCGGGCAGGCTTCTCCCGTGCGTCCGTGTACCTGCAGCCCGGATTTCTTCTCGCGCTTCAACTGAGATGCTCTGAGCCCGCTTGTCCGCGAAATCGCCCCGCGAAGCGTCGATTGCACAGCGGCGTAGAGGCGAGCCGCCTGATCCGCTGTCATCGCCGCCGGCGTGAACGGCGACATCTTCGCGGTATGCAGAATTTCGTCGGAGTAAGCGTTGCCGATTCCTGCGACGTTCGACTGGTTGCGCAGCACTGACTTGACCTGTGCCCGCCCGGAGCGCGCGAGGATGCCCGCGAAGACCTCTTCGGTGAACTGTGGTCCCAGGGGATCCGGCCCGAGCCGCGCAATACCCGGCACGAGCGCCGGGTCAGTCACGATGTACAGTGCGAGACTCTTTTTCGACCCGGCCTCGGTGATGTCGAGGCCCGATCCATCGTCCAGCACGAGGCGCGCCGCAAGCGGACCACCGCCGAGCCTGCTCGGCGGCAGAGGTGCCCCATCGCGCCAACGGATCCAGCCTGCGCGGGCGAGGTGGATGATCACGTGAAGAACACCCGCGGCCGCAGTGGAGCAGGTGATGTCGAGGAATTTTCCGTGCCGCGAAACGCTGCTGATCGTCGCCGTGGCGAGAGCGGAAGGCTGGGGATCGAATGTCTTCAGTGCCGCGAACGACACGATGTCGAGTGAGGCGATGATGCGACCACCGAGGCGGGAATCGAGATCGGTCACGAGGGCATGGACTTCGGGCAGCTCTGGCACACATTCAGTGTCCGCCTGTGCGCGGACATTGTGAAGGGCGGGTCAGCTCGGCAATTCGTAACCGGCTTCGACCGATCCGACGACCAGCCCGTCGGCGAGCAGGCCGGCAAGACACCGGGAGCGCTGCGAGTCATCCGCCCACACCAGGTCGAACTCTGAGGCCTGTACCGGAACATCCGAGGCTCGCAGCTCGGCGAGGAGAAGACCGCGTACCTGTCGGTCCGAGCCGTCGAACTTCTTCTGTATCGGCTTGCGTCGCCCCAAATAGGAAGGGTAGCCGGCGGCTCGCCACACACAGACGGTGACGAGCGGACAGTCGTCGCAGCGCGGGGAGCGAGCCTTACAGACGATGGCCCCCAGCTCCATCGCACCGGCATTGAAGAGCCGCGCCCCCTCGAGGTCGGCAGGCAGCAGGGTGTCCATGGCTGCCAGATCACGTCGCACCGAGGGCGGCCCCGCCTCGGCATCGCCGTCGATCGCACGAGCGATCACCCGTCGAACATTGGTATCGACCACCGGATGCCGGTCACCGTAGGCGAACACCGCCACCGCGCGCGCGGTGTAGTCGCCGATACCGGGCAGGGCGAGCAGTTCGGAAACATCGCGAGGCACGACCCCACCGTGTCGGTCCGTGATGGCGACGGCTGCGGCGTGAAGGTAGAGCGCGCGTCGGGGGTAGCCGAGTCGGTCCCAGGCGCGCACCGCTTCTCCCGATGGCACGGCGGCGAGGGCCGCAGGATCTGGCCAT
>JAYTTG010000359.1:0-5271 GCA_043745175.1 Microbacteriaceae bacterium | reverse complement strand
TCGATAGCAACTGCTCGCGGGTGAAGACCTGCCCAGGCGAGCTCATCAGCTTGGCGAGCAGATCGAATTCGGTGCTGGTGAGCTCCACTCGGCGACCGGATGCCTCCACCCGCCGCCGCGCGGCATCCAGCGTCACCGAGCCCGCCGCGACCGGCGCCGCGAGGGGAGTGCCGGCCTGGCGGCGCAGGATCGTCCGGATCCGGGCCACGAGTTCGCGCGGCGAGAACGGCTTGGTGAGATAGTCGTCGGCGCCGAGCTCGAGGCCGATGATGCGGTCGATCTCGTCGTCCCGTGCGGTCACGAAGATGACCGGCGTCCAGTCCTCTGCGGCTCGCATCCGGCGGCAGATCTCGATGCCGTCGAGGCTCGGCAGCCCCACGTCGAGCACGACCGCAACGGGATGCAGGCGACGGATGCTCGCGAGCCCGGTCAGCCCGTCGCTCTCCACATGCACGCCGAATCCCGCTTCGCTGAGGTAGAGGCGCTGCAGATCGGCGATGGCGCGTTCGTCTTCGACGATCACGATGAGACCCTTCGACTCGCCCATCGCACCATTCTGACGGAAGCGGAGAGTGAAGACCCACGCATGTGCGCCGGTCTTACGTTGCCCGAACATTCACCTCGGTTCGTCGAGCTGCTTCTTCGGATAGTGTTTCGAGCAGGCCTGGGGAACCGTGTCGTTTGATCTTCGCGCCGACATCGCGGTCTCCGGAGGCTGCGGGGTCGCGATCGAATCCTTCGCCAAGGCTGTGAAAGCCAGCACCGCCTCGCAGGGCTGCGTGCCGTCGGGGAGCTGGGACTCACGAGGGCGCCAGTATCTTCTTCCAGGCGCCCTCGAAGCCGGCGGCCAAGAATCCCACTGCCTCGTTCACCTCGAGCATGTGCCGATTCTCCTCGGCGTTGAACGTGATGATCGAGGGATGCCCGGGAGCCGTTGACTGCAGTTGGCGGATGTTCGCCGCCTTCAGCAGCATCCCGAGCCGGTGCCCGCGATGCTCCTTCAGCACGATTGTGTCGTTTTGGGACACCGGCCGATCCGGCTCGGCGGGCACCCCGAGTTCGGTCATGCCGGCGAGGCACGCGGTCGGCAGATGTTCGACCGCGGAGACGACGGAGGTTTTCGGGCCGATTTCGGCGCGATCCTCGTACTCGATGAGGCGCTGGCGGGTCCAGACATCCTCCGGCTCATCGAGGCCGGCGTTCGGGGCATCCGTGCTCATGCGGGTGAACAACAACGCCATGTCGTCGAGCCAGCGATCGGGAGTGCGGCCACTCCACTGGTGCACGCGATAGTCGGTACCCGCCTTCTGCTGCGACTGCTCGATGAGCCCGTCGACGATGTCCGCCGCTACCGGGAGGGCGAGGCGACTGGCGCGTCTCACCTGTTCGAGCTGGAAGCCGCGGCCGAGCAGAAACCGCACCTCGGCGTTTCCGGCCGGTACGGAGCCGAAGCCGGTGGGCGACCGAAGTCGTTCGCCCGCTGCCGCCTTCGACACCGCTGACACCACCAGGTTCGTGCGGTGATCGTCGGTGGCGAGCGTCTCGAGCTGGTCAGCGAGTGCAGTGCCGATGCCACGTCGACGAAACTTCGGATGCACCTGCACATCGACCCATGCCGTATTCCCCTCGGCTCCCGGGCGCGTTTCGAAGATCGCCCGCGCGACGATGCGGCCGTTGAGCCGAGCCGCAAACAGCTGCTTCGGCTCGTATTCCTGGTCGAGCCAGAGCGGGAGCAATTCGGCCGCCGTCGCCGAAAGTTCGTCCGTGCCGTAGCCATCGGCCTCGGTGGCGTTGCGTACCTCGATCGTGGCGATGAAGTCCGCTCCGATGAACTCGGAGGTGTTTGGATCGTCGAGGTGAGCGGGGATGACGACCCGCTCGAGCGTGAAATCGGTCACGGTGCTCGCTCCTGTACTGCCGTCCACGCGAGTGGACAGTTGGCCAGAGTACATCCGGGTTGGAGACGCCGCCGTCGATCGATACCGAAGCGTTAGGCGAGCAACCACCCATTGTCGGCGGCGATCCGCACGGCCTCGCCTCCGTTGCGCGCCCTCGTCTTACCGATGGCGGAGGAAAGATGGTTGCGAACGGTGCCCTCCGAGAGGTGCAGCAGCTTCGCGACATCCGCGATGCTTCCCTCGGATCGCAGGGCGAGCAGCACGTCCGTTTCACGGGCGCTGAGCGGAGAGCCGCCGGTAATGAGTGACTCGGTGGCGAGCAAGGGGTCGATGACGCGCAACCCCGCCTGCACCCGGCGCACGGCGTCCGCGAGCTGGTGGGCCGGAGTGTCTTTTACGACGAAACCGGATGCCCCGGACTCGAGCGCGCGCCGGAGGTAGCCGGGTCGACCGAAGGTCGTGACGATGAGCGATCGGCAGGGGATGCCGGAGTCGCGCAGTTGGCGGGCGACGGCGAGACCGTCGAGTCCCGGCATTTCCACATCGAGCATGGCGACGGATGCTGCGGTGCTTGTAACGAGGCCGAGCACCTCGTCGCCACGGCCGACCTGCCCGACGACCTCGATGTCGGGTTCGAGTGACAGCAGGGAGGCGAGGGCGCCACGCACCAGGGCCTGGTCATCGGCGATCACGATACGGATCGGGTCACTCATGTGGCGCCACGCACCACAAGCTCGAATCCGCCGTGCGGGCTGTACCCCACGAGCAGCTCTGCTGACGCTTCGGCGCTGCGTTCGCGGAGGCCGCGCAGCCCATTTCCGGCAACGGTCGCGCCGAGGCCCGTCGCGCCCTGAACAGTCGTATTCGGGCCGCGCCCGTCATCCGCCACCCGCAGGGAGTGCGTCTCGATGGTCACCCAGCATGCCGCAGCCCCCGAATGGCGGATGACGTTAGTGACGCCCTCGCGCAGCACCCAGGCGAACACGCCCTCGAGCCGAGAATCCAGCTTCGGAACTGAATCCGGCAGGTGAGAGTCGATACCGGCCGCCTCCAGGGCGGTGCGCGCGGCGGCGAGTTCGGAATCCAGGCTGGTCTCGCGATAGTTCGACACCGCCAGGCGGAGGTCGGCCAGCGCGCTGCGGGTGAGGCGCTCAATATCCGCGATCTCTGCCTTGGCCTTCGCCGGATCGATCGTGACGAGCCGCTGCGCGAGTTCCGACTTCACCGTGACCACCGTGAGGGTATGGCCAAGAACATCGTGCAGGTCACGTCCGAATCGCGCACGTTCCTCCACCACAGCGAGACGGGCGATCTCGTCATTAGCCACCCGCAGGTTGACATTGGTCCGGGAGATCAGCCCGAGCCCGATGAAGGCCGCTGCACCCACCGCCGTCACGATCGGAACAAACAGCACGCCTTGGGCGAATGCTGTGGCCGCTCCGATCCCGAACTGCACGAGAATGACGAGTATAGAAAATCCGATTGCCAGTCGCAGCGGCAGATTGATGAAGGCCGCGAGCGACACGACGAGCAACCACATCCAGATCGCGATCGGTCCGATCAGGGGGAAGAGAAGGAACGACACCGCCCAGTAGGCGGCGATTGCGACGAGGCGAGTGCGGATGCTCTCGTGCCAGATAATCGGACCGAGCAGCATAAACGCCGCGTACAGCACCGCGAGCAGCACGAGGCCGAGCACCTTCGAGAGCAACGGCAGATCGAGAAATAGCACGCTCACCACGAGGAGGACCTGCCAGATCAGCCCCGATGCGGCGCCGATGTACCAGGAGCGTGCACCATGGGCGTGCAATCGGTTGCGCACGGACATCCGTGGCTCGATCACTGCGGTATCAGTCGACACGGTATTTACCCTATTGCGAGCTACTCACGCCCGGGCGGCATCGCGGCGGTAGCGCCAGGTGATCAGGGCAGCGAGTGTGATGGTCCAGGTACCAAGAACGCCGATCGGCAGCAGGGCGTTGCCCGCACCATCCGCTCCGATCTGGCCGAGCTTGTTCAGCCAGTAGGACGGCACCACCTGCGCGATCGGGATCACCCAGGTCGGCAACGTTTCGAGAGGAATCCACAGCCCGCCGAATATGGCCATGCCAAGGAAGACCACGGTGAAGAGCGGCTGCGCGAAGGACGGTCGGGCGTATTGACCGAGGGCCACGGCGATGAGGGCGAAGGGGATTACTCCGATCCAGATACCCAGGATGGCGGTGAACCAGTGCAGGGGCTCCATCCGCGCCCCGAGCACGATGATCGACACGGCGCACAGCGCGACGATCGAGCACAGCGCCACCAGGAGTGCTGCTGCGACCTTCGACACGAGATATCCGACACCGGACAGCGGTGTGATGCGCAGCTGACGGTTCCAGCCAATCGAGCGTTCCGTCGTGATGGCGAAGGCCTGCGACAGGGCCGCGAGCATGCCGCCGTAGGAGGCCACCTGCACCGTCGTGACGATGATCCAGGGCAGGCCGGATCGCTGCTCCTGCTGCCCGCTCGATCCGTAGAGCGAGCCGAAGATGAGCAGCATCACGAGCGGGATCACGAAGGTGAACGCGAGCGACCGCACGTTGCGCAGCTGACGAAGCGACTCGAGGAAAATGTAGCGGTACGGCATGGTCAGACTGCTTTCGTGAGGTGCGAGTGGGGAGCTTCGGCGGTGAGGGCCAGGAACGCGTCATCCATCGTGTGAGCGGTGATCTCGATATCCCGAGCGGTCGGCACGGCGGCGAGCAGGGCGCGCAGAGTGAGGTCCGAATCATCCGTCACCAGCGTGAAACGGTTCGCGCGCCGATCGAGGGAGCGGATTCCCGGAAGGTGGGGGATCACCGCGGCGGCGGTATCCGTGTCGCCACTGTCGACCTCGAACCGGATCGTGCGGCCGGAGACGACCGACTTGACCTCGGCGGGAGTGCCGTCTGCGACGACGCGTCCGGCGCCTAGGATCACGATACGGTCGGCGAAGAAGTCGGCCTCGTCGAGATAGTGGGTGGCGAACACGACCGTGCGTCCTTCCGCGGTGAATTGCCGCATCGACAGCCAGAAGTCCCGGCGGGATTCGACGTCCATCGCCGCGGTCGGTTCGTCGAGAATCAGCAGTTCGGGGTCGGACACCACGGCCACGGCGAACCGTGCCCGTTGCAGCTGTCCGCCGGAGAGCTTGCTGACTCGCCGGGTGGCGAGGTCGCGGATGCCAGCTCGGTCGAGCGCTTCGTCGACCGGGAGCGGCGCACGATGGGCGCTCGCGACCAGGGCGACGGTCTGGGCAACCGTGAGGTCGGGCAACAGGGCGCCGCCCTGCAGCATTGCGCCGACTCGCCCGTCGACGATCGCCGCGCGCGGGTCGCCGCCGAACAGGTGG
>JAYTTG010000358.1:0-5272 GCA_043745175.1 Microbacteriaceae bacterium | reverse complement strand
TCGTCGAGGAGATCGTCACGCACAGTCCCGCAAACGAATCGGCGGATAGAGGTCGCTTCGCCCACGAAGCGAGTAATGTGCGCGAGGCAATGGGCTGGCTCGCAGAGGCGATCACCGCCACCTGTTCGACCGCGGTGACTCCTCCCGCGGTGACCGCTTTCCGGCTCGCCGGGGACGGCGCCCTGGCGGAGAACACCGGAACCGTTCACTCAAGGGAGAAATCACATGAAACGCATCGCATCGGTAATCGGACTGCCTCCCGAGAGCGTGGACCGCTATGAGAGTCTGCACGCCGCCGTGTGGCCGGTCGTGCTAACCCGCATCTCGGCCAGCAACGTTGTGAACTACTCAATTTACCGATACGGCGAACTGTTGTTCTCGTACATGGAATATGCGGGTGATGACTTCGACGCCGACATGGCCGCAATGGCCGCCGACCCCTCCACGCAAGAGTGGTGGGCGGTCTGCATGCCGCTGCAGCGCCCGGTCGACGATCGGGTCGAGGGCGAGTGGTGGAAAGAGCTCCCGGAACTCTTCCACCTCGCATGATGGCCGGTTTTGAGGCGGAGCCGGGAAATGAGCGACTCAGCAGCGCGATGTTGAGCGACTCCCTCGACGAGTGCGGACTGCGCTCCCCGTCACTGGAGGGACGCCTCGCGCCGGTGGTTGCCAGCTCACGCGCGCGGCAACGGCGACATTTGCGCCGAGCGCGAACGACGAGCCGGAGCACCCGTATCGTTTCGCCATCGACTCCATCGGCGGCCCTGAGCGCAGCGAACTCGACGGCGGGCTTCGAAAGAGTCGACGGTGCTGGCGGAACTGCTGGCAGGGGAGTCCCTGCGCGCGGTGTGTGATCGGCACGGGACACTGTGAACCGCGCGAAGGCTCTTGACATGATAAATCGATTTACCATATGGTGGGCAGCATGACAGAGGAGTCAACCCCCGTAGTGCTGCGGGGCATGACCTGGGATCACCCGCGCGGGGTCGATGGTCTCCGTGCGGCAGACCCTCTTCTTATCGACAGGCACGGCATCACCATCGAGTGGGAGGCCCGTTCCCTGCTCGCCTTCGGTGACCAGCACGTCGCCGACTTCGCCTCCGACTTCGACATCATGGTCATCGATCATCCGCACGTGCCAGACGCCGTGGAGGCGGGGGCGCTGCTGCCCCTGGACGGCATCGATGGCCTGGACGATCTGGCGAGAGAGAGCGTCGGCCAATCGCACGACTCCTACCGCTACCGGGGCCGCCAATGGGCACTCGGCGTTGACGCCGCGGCGCAGGTGAGCGCGTTCCGTCCCGACCGGGCCGACGGCGCCCCAGTCTTCTGGAGCGACGCCCTCGAACTCGCCGCCACCGGTGCCGTTCTCTGGCCGTACAAACCCGTCGACGCCTTCAGCACCTTCGCGACGCTGTTGGCCCAACGCGGCGCCCCACTTGCTCGGAATGGTCTGTTTCTGGAACGCTCGGTGGCCGGCGAGGTGCTGGAGTTCATGATCCGACTCGCGGATGCCGTGCCCGCCTGGTGTGCTGACGCGAACCCCATCGACGTAGCCGAGGCCCTCGTCGCCGACAATGCCTATAGCGTGGGAGTCGCACTGTTCGGCTACACCAACTACTCCCGCGCTGGATTTCGCGCGCACCCGCTCGCGTACGACGACATCCCCTCCTTCGACGGGCGGGCGGGCGGGTCAACGCTCGGCGGTGCCGGCGTCGCCGTGTCGGCATCCACTCGGCATCCGGAGCTGGCGATTGCGGCTGCGGCGATACTGGCCGGGGCTGAGGCGCAGGTCGGCCCCTACACCGCGGGCGGAGGCCAGCCCGGCAATCTGCGCGCTTGGCGGAGCGACCGGGCCAACGAGACGACTCACGGGTTCTTCCGCAACACCCTTCGCACGCTCGAACGGGCCTGGATCCGCCCGCGTGTGCTCGGCTGGCCCGACCTACAACTCGCCCTCTCGTACCTCGTTCGTGATGCAGTCGTGGCGCGGCGGTTCGACGAGACCACGCTCGACCGGATCGAGCGCCTGCCTGCTACCCACCTGACCGAGGAGATCGAGTGACCTATTTCGAGGAGTATGAGCTGGGGTCCACCCGGCAGAGCCACGGACGCACGGTGACGGAGGCCGACATCGTGCTGCACGCGGGACAGACAGGGGACTTCTACCCGCACCACATGGATGCGGAATTCGCGAAGACACTCCCGGGGGGCCGGCGCATGGCGCATGGCACGCTGATCCTGTCGATGTCCGTCGGCATGCTCGCAGGAGAGGTCAATGAGCAGGCCTTGAGCTACGGATACGACCGCGTGCGTTTCATCCGACCGGTGCACATCGGAGACACGATCACCTCGCGCAGCGAGATCGTGGCGCTCCGCGACCACGCCAAAAGGCCGGAGTGCCTTGGCCTCGCCGAGGAGAAGGTCGAAGTTCTCAATCAGAGCGGCGAGGTCGTCATCGCGTTCGTCCACGTCTACCTAGTGAACCGTCGACCAAGGAGCGTCTCATGACCGACCCCTATCAGCCAGCCCAGATGATCGACACCCACCAGCACTTGTGGAAACCCTCTGAACGACGATACGAATGGCTCGACGCCGTCGGGACGCCGCTCAACGCGGACTTCGCCCCGGAAGACGTCGAGGCGGATGTCACGGCCGCCGGCATCACCGGGACCGTGCTCGTGCAGGCCGCCGACACCTACGAAGACACGTTTTACATGCTCTCGGTCGCGTCCCGGGTGCCCGTCGTGCGGGGGGTGGTCGGGTGGGTGCCGTTGGACAGAGCCGCCGAGGCCGAAGCGGCACTCGACGCCTACGCGAGTACGGTGGTGCGCGGCATCCGGGTGCTCAACCACAACTACCCAGACCCGCGGTGGCTGCTGCGAGACGATGTGGCGGTCGGAGTCGGGCTGCTCGCTCCCCGCGGCCTATCCCTCGACGTGGTGAGCGTCGTGCCAGAGCATCTCGCCATGCTCGTGGAACTCGCGGCGAGGCATCCGGATCTCACGATCATGCTCGATCACCTCGCAAAGCCAGACATCGCCGGTCGCGGCTGGGAGCCGTGGGCCTCACTCATCGCGGAGGCCGCCGCACAGCCCAACGTGAGTGTCAAGATATCCGGCCTCAACACCGCGTCCGGCCCCGAGTGGACCTGGCGGGACTGGCTGCCGTACGTCGATCACGCCGTCGAGCAATTCGGCTCCGGCCGGGTGATGCTCGGAAGCGACTGGCCGGTCTCCAGACTCGCGGGCGACTTCGGCGGCGTGTGGCTGGCCCAGCGACGGGTGATCGCGCATCTCACTCCCGACCAGCAGGACGACATTCTTTACCGCAGCGCGCTTCGCGCCTATTCGTTGGACCTCTCAGGATCAGACCTCCCGTGATCACACCATTGCCCCTCGACGGCATGCTCGTGCTCGACTTCAGCCAGTTTCTTGCCGGGCCGATGGCGGCCATGCGCCTCGGCGACCTAGGAGCAAGAGTGATCAAGATCGAGCGACCGCAGGGCGGCGATATCGGGCGCCGCCTCGCCTTCGCGGGGGTTGTCGAGGACGGCGACACCCTGTCGTTCCACATCACGAACCGCAACAAGGAGAGCTACGCGGCCGACCTCAAGAAGGAGGCGGATCGCGAGGGCATCCGCGCACTCATCGCAAGGGCCGACGTGATCGTGCAGAACTTCAGGCCGGGCATCATGGAGCGGCTCGGCTTCGGCTATGACGCGGTCTCGGCCATAAACCCCGTTATCGTATACGCGAGCGTGAGCGGCTACGGCACCGAGGGGCCATGGAAGGATCGGCCGGGGCAGGATCTCCTCGCCCAGTCGCTGTCCGGGCTGCCGTGGCTGAACGGTAGCTCCGACGGCCCGCCAGTGCCGGTCGGGATCGCCCTCGCCGACGTGATCGCCTCGATCCATCTGGCCAGCGGGATCACCGCCGCGCTGCTGCGCCGCGAGCGCACAGGACTCGGTGGCCGCGTCGACACCAGTCTGCTCGAATCGATGCTCGACCTGCAGTTCGAACTGCTCAGTGCCCACCTCGGTGACCCGTCGATCACCGTGAAACGGGGTGCGCGAAACACCGCGCACGCCTTTCTCCAGGCGCCGTACGGGGTCTATCCGACCTCAGACGGCTACCTCGCGATCGCGATGACCCCGGTGCCGGTGCTTGGCGCCCTCATCGGACTGGCGACGCTCGAACAGTACATCGACCCCGACACGTGGTGGACCGAGCAGACCGCGATAACGCGCGCGCTCGCCGATCACCTAGCGACCCGATCAACAGACCACTGGCTGGGGATCCTCGACGCGGCCGACGTCTGGTGCGCGCCGGTGCTCACCCTTCCCGAGCTCGTCGGGCACGACGGATTCCGCGCTCTGGACATGGCACAGCAGATCGAACGACCGGATACCGCCGGCGGACCGCCTGTCGCCATACAGACCACCCGCACCCCAGTCCGCTACGACGGCCGGGTGCTCAAGAACGACAGGGGCGCCCCGCGACTCGGTGAGCATACCGAGGCGATCCGCGCCGAGTTCGCCGACGAGGAGGCAGCAGAATGAGAAATCCCAACCCTGATCCGGTCGCCCGCAACGCGGTTCCGGTCTGGAACCAGGACGTCAAACTCTACGAGGACTACGAGGTGGGCGAGGTCGACCGATCTATCCGCCGCACAATCTCCGAAGGGGAGGTGATGATATTCAGCAGCATGCTCGTCGACCTTCACCCCTACGTCGCCGACGAGATCTTCGCCCGAGACGAGGGCCTCTTCGGAAGGCGCATCGTGCCGGGCGCGCTGGTCTTCGGCTACGGAATGGGGTTGATGGCGCACAACAACGTCAACACCTTCAGCTACGGGTATGACCGGCTGCGCTTCATCAAACCCCTGTTCATCGGCGACACTATCTACACCATGCGCACCCTCCTGAGGAAGGAGCCGAAGTACGAGGAGATGGGCCTGTTCACTGTCTCGTATGAGGTGTTCCGCGCCGACGACGAGCAGATCGTGCTTTACTGCGAGCACCTGCAGACCGTGAAATACCGCGATTCGGTGGCCGCCACGGCGCAGTCCACCCAGGCTCCGTCGTGATTGACGTGTTCGCAGACGTCTCGGCATACTGCCGGCTCGTGGTCCCCGAGGTTCACAAGCGCCCGATCGCCATCATCGGCGCTGGCGGAATCGTCGACGGCGCGCACCTGCCGGCCTATCGATTGGCTGGTTTGGAGATCGTCGGGATCACGGATATCGATTCGAGGCGGGCCAGGGACGTGGC
>JAYTTG010000357.1:0-5277 GCA_043745175.1 Microbacteriaceae bacterium | reverse complement strand
CAAGATTTAGGTTCTTTAAGACTAGTGAAGGTATCGTGGACCCTCGTGCATGTACTCAGCGTCAGCTCTCTCAAGGGTGGGGTCGGAAAGACAACAGTGACGCTCGGGCTGGCGTCGGCGGCCTTCTCTAAGGGTCTGCGAACCCTCGTTGTCGACCTCGACCCCCAGTCCGACGTATCCACTGGTATGGACATCAATGTCGCCGGTCACCTCAATGTGGCCGATGTGCTCGCCTCGCCCAAGGAGAAGATTGTGCGGGCCGCGATCGCGCCGAGCGGCTGGACCAAGGGTCGCCCCGGAACGATCGACGTGATGATCGGAAGCCCGGCAGCCATCAACTTCGACGGGCCGCACCCGAGCATCAAGGAGATTTGGAAGCTTGAGGAGGCCCTCTCGAATGTCGAGGCTGACTACGATCTCGTTCTGATCGACTGTGCACCCTCGCTCAACGCACTCACTCGAACTGCGTGGGCCGCATCGGATCGGGTGACCGTCGTGACGGAACCCGGGCTGTTTTCCGTGGCTGCCGCCGACCGCGCACTCCGGGCCATCGAGGAGATCCGTCGTGGACTTTCCCCTCGACTGCAGCCTCTCGGCATCATCGTGAATCGTGCGCGCGTGCAATCCCTTGAACACCAGTTCCGCATCAAGGAGCTTCGCGACATGTTCGGCCCGCTTGTTCTCAGCCCGCAGCTGCCGGAGCGCACCTCGCTTCAGCAGGCTCAGGGTGCCGCGAAGCCGCTGCACGTCTGGCCGGGCGAGAGCGCCCAAGAGATGGCGCACAACTTCGACCTCCTGCTCGATCGAGTGTTGCGCACCGCCAAGATCGGCGAGTACGCGGTCACTGCGTAGCTCGGGGCCGCCTTCCGGATGTCACCGGCCCCGGGGCATCCGTCGGCCTACTGGTCATTCGCCTGCGCGGCCCCTGTTCGAAATGCAGGAACCCCTGTTACGGATGTTGCAGATGAGCCTCACCTGCAACTCGTGTCACGCTCGATCCTGAATTTCGCACGGGGGCGGCAGATTTTCCGGGGTTGCAACACGAGTCGTATCAAGTCTGGGCGACAGACGGTTTCCCGCAGGCACGGCGGCGGGTGGCGCGGGTAGCGGATTGAGCGAGCCGCTAGGAGGCGTAGTTGGCGCGGCGTGGGGATGGCGCGAGTGCCACGAGCCGCTAGGAGGCGCGAGTGGCGCGGCGGGCGGCGAGCTCGTCCGCGACATCCGGACGCTCCGAGTCGAGCTCGACAAGGCTGTTCTCCACCTCGCGAAGCACCTTGCCAACGGCGATGCCGAAGACGCCCTGGCCGCGGCTGACCAAGTCGATGACCTCATCGTTGGAGGTGCAGAGGTAGACGCTCGCACCATCGCTCATGAGAGTGGTCTGGGCGAGGTCGCTCACTCCGGATTCGCGAAGTTGATTGACCGCCGTGCGGATCTGCTGCAGGGAGATGCCGGTGTCGAGGAGGCGCTTAACGAGCTTGAGAACGAGGATGTCGCGAAAGCCATAGAGACGCTGGGAACCGGATCCCGCGGCGCCTCGCACTGTCGGTTCGACGAGCTCGGTACGCGCCCAATAGTCCAGCTGGCGGTAGCTGATCCCCGCGGCACGCGCGGCCACCGCCCCGCGATAGCCGGCGGTGTTATCGAGGTCGGGGAGGCCATCGGTGAAGAGCAATCCGAGGTCGTAGCGAGAATCCTCGTTACGGGTACTGAGCTCACTCATGTGACTGCCTTCCACCTGTTGTCGACCACCCTCAACTCTCAAGGACTGGTTGATACTTCTGTCTCTCCCCACGTTACCGAGAGGACCACCCGGTTGTGTCGCTTTAGCGATCCGAGGTGTCGGCGTGTCGGTCAGATAGCGTTCTCGACGTCGAATATCGGGGGGATTTCAGCTTAGGGGTCTAGGCGAGACAGTGCCGAGCGAATCAGGCTCGATCGCACGATCTCGAGCTGTCCGGCGATCTCGCGCGCGAGTTCGCCCGCTTTGGCCCGGCTCGACGCGTCTTTTCGTCGCGCGACCGGGATGAGGGCGCTCTCAATGAGTCCGAGCTCGCGCTCGGCGGCGGCGCGGAAACCTCGGAGGTGTCTCGGCTCGATGCCGGAGCGCTGCAGTTCGACAAGCGAGGAGAGTACGGCGAGTGCCTCCTCACCGTGAAGATCGGCGGGAGCGACGAGCGAGGAGGAGACTGCATCATTCAGCAACTGCGGGGTGGCTCCGGCCTCACGAATAAGCTCTTCGCGCGACATCCGCCTCTCCACCGAGAGAATGGACGGTGAAGCGAAGGTGGAACCGCCCGGCATTGCGGGCGGTCGACCCGCATCCAGCTCGTCAAGATAGCCGCGGATGACCTTGAGGGGCAGATAGTGATCGCGCTGCATTGTCAGCACGAAACGCAGACGGTCGAGGTCGCTTGGCGAGAACTTGCGGTAGCCGGATTCAGTTCGGGCCGGGGAGATGAGCTGGCGCTCCTCGAGAAAACGCAGCTTCGAGGGGGTGAGGTCGGGAAACTCGACGGTGAGGCGGGCAAGCACCTGGCCGATGCTGAGCAGCGGAGCAGCGCCAAGCACACGGGCCTGGGCAGACGCGCGGGGCACTACTTGCTCGCCTGGTGAACGAGATCCAGTCTGGAGGCATAGAAGGTGAGGCGAAACTTGCCCACCTGCACCTCCGCCCCGTCGCGAAGTAGAGCGGTGTCGATACGCACGCCATCGAAATAGGTGCCGTTGAGCGAGCCGAGATCCTTAATCTCAAAAGCGGTCCCATGGCGGAGGAATTCGGTGTGGCGCCTCGAGACGGTCACGTCGTCGAGAAGGATGTCCGCATCCGGATGTCGTCCTGCGCTCGTGACATCGGCGTCGAGCAGGAATCGGGCTCCGGTGTTCGGACCGCGGCGCACAACGAGAAGAGCAGAACCGGAGGGCAGCGCGGCGATCGACGATTTCTCCTCGGGAGAAACTTCTCCCCCGAGGGCAGCCAGCTGTGCTTCGAAGTCCGTAGTCAGGTGAAGAGTGGTGTCGGTGTCGCGCGGCCGGTCTGTCGCCGCGTCATCCTGGTTGCCCGGGTCGACCATGTCGCACCTCCCATATTCGCCGACCTCTCACGAGCGGCGTGTGTTTTGTCGTCATCGGGCGACGACAGTTGCTAGCGCTTCAGCGTATCGGATTCAGTGACCTCGCCGGGTCGCGGAACTCGTGTGACTCGCACCGTTTCACGCAGATAAATGATGCCGGCCCACCAATACAGGAAAGCTCCCCACAGAGCGAAGGCCCACCCGAATGGCACGGTGATCCACGCCGCAGCTGGGAATGCCTGCCCGATCATCAGGATCGGCAGCGCATAGAACAGGCAGAACGTGGCGACTTTTCCAAGATGATGCACGGGAAGCGGCCCATATCCAAAATTGGCAAGGGTGACGCCGAGAATCGCGAGCATGACATCCCGCCCGACGATTACGGTCACGAGCCACCACGGGATCACTCCGCGCACCGCGAGCCCAATGAGGGCAGTGAAGATGAAGAGTCGATCAGCCGCCGGGTCTAGCAACTGGCCGAGGCGCGTGACCTGGTTGAGTTTGCGGGCGATGACCCCGTCCAGGAAGTCCGTGATGCTCGAGAAGACCAGAACGAGAAGGGCGAAACCGTCTTCGCCCCGCACGATGAGGACGAGAAAGACAGGGACGAGAAGGAGCCGGACAAAGCTCAGGATGTTGGGGATCGTGAAAATCCGGGAACTCACCTGGTAGCTCTGCTGAGGTTCCACGAACCGAAGTCTATCCGCGAGCCGGGTGAGCTTCAGATTCGCTGCATGGGACCGCTGCTAAGCCCCGATCTCGTGTTCGTCGCGACATGTGAATTCGCCCAGGTCGCCTCGATGCTCAGAATCGAAAATTCCTGGTTCGATCGACACTGGTCGCTGCTGCCGGTCGTCCTGCAGGACACGCCACTCGACCTGCTGCCCGTGCTCGTGACCCTCTGGGGTGTCACGCTCACGGCTGACTTCGCCAGGAAGGGCGGCTATTCAAATGGCGAGGACTATCGACAGGCGGTGTTGCGCTCCCGTATGACGGCCGGGCAGTTCGGGCTGGTCGCCTCTTCTTCATCGTGATCGACCACAACATCCTCTCGTGGTGATCCTCTTCCGTCGGCTCACGGTGCGTGAGAACCGCGATGCCTCTTCGGTGCTGTCGAAATTCTGCTCGGCATTCTGCTCGGCATTCTCTTCCTGGCTTTCCTCGCGGGAGGCAGGGTCGCCGACCGGCAGCAGTGGGACTTCAAATGAATGGAAAAGGGCGGAGTCGGCCGCGGGGCGCGAATCGGGGCCGCGATTCCTCGAGCGGGACTATTCCGCCTGTCTCGGCATCCGAATTTCTTCGTCGAACAGGGGTAGTGGTTGGTACTGCCCTTCATCGGGCCGATCGCGGTCGGTCCAGTGCTGCAGTGGACGGGCTCGGCGCCGTCCTCCGCACGGTGCTCTTCGTTGGTTCGACGATCTTCACCGAGACCTTGACACTCGCCAAACATCCCGAGCACACCGACTACCAGCGCACTTTCTCGCCGAGCATTCACGGGATTCCTCGACAGCGGCAAGTACGAGACGTCACCTGGGCAATGATGCGCGTTCGATGATCGCCGGGGTGTTTCGGCGTGTCCGACGGGCGCTTTCGGTAACGTGTCGCTCATGTCGTGCATCCGCTTCAATACCCCCGCCCAGCGCCAGGCCATGCGCGATCATCGTCCGGCGATGCTCACGAGCGAAGAAGCGTCGAGGCTCCATCCTGCTCCCCCGGTGACCGAGAGCAAGATCCGCCGCCTTCGGCTGCTGGCAGCGGATGCAAACCCCAAGATCCGCGAGAGTGCGGCAAGCAGCTACAACACTCCTGAAGACCTCTTCGAGGCGCTGTCAAAAGACCCCGACGAGGGAGTTCGTGCGTGCGTCGCCCGGAATGAGACTGCTCCGTTCGTCGTGCTGCGCGCACTCGCCAATGATCCTTCAGAGCGCGTGCGTGGATTCGTCGCTGTCAACTTTTTCGCGCCCGCCGACGTGATGAAGCGCCTCGCGGATGACAGGAGCGAGACGGTACGCGGACTCGTCAGCTGGAAGGGTGCTCTCTCCGACGCCTGAGTCCCGCTGCCATGAGAAGCCGCGCCGCATTGCGCAGCTTCACCGCATTTCCAAGGCCGTAGAGTCAAACAATGGATGCCCCGTCGAGCACGCGCGTCGACAGCTGGATCTGGGCCGTGCGACTCTCAAAGACCCGTTCGGCAGCGACGGCC
>JAYTTG010000356.1:0-5303 GCA_043745175.1 Microbacteriaceae bacterium | reverse complement strand
GAGTACTTCTGCTCGAACAGGTAGCCATAGATCCAGAGCGGGATCGAACAGACGACAAAGACCACGCCGAGGATCCAGCTGATCGAGAGCAGGAATATGAATCCGATGAGGATGGTGATGGTGTTGACGACGAGCAGCACAATGCCGAAGGAGATCCAGCGACGCACCAGGTTGAGGTCGCTCACGGCGCGCGAGAGCAGCTGGCCGCTCGCCCAGCGGTCGTGGAAGTTCACCGGCAGGTCCTGGAGCTGTTTATACAGTGAATTGCGCAGTTCAGCTTCGACGTGGGTGCCGGGTTGCAACACGAACCAGCGACGGAACCAGATCATCACCGCTTCGAGCACGCCGAGACCGAGGACGGCGACGACCGGCCACCAGATTTGGCTCGAGTCACCGTCCTGCAGCGGACCGTCGACCAGGGCGCGAAGCACCTGCGGGATGAGGAGCGCCACGAGCGCCGCGATGAGCGCGGACACCATGCCGAGGTAGATTCGCGGCATGGCCGGCTTCGCCCAGGGGTAGATACGAACGATCGAGGCGAAGGTTCCCTGGCGCTGACCGGCCGGAGGCTTCTTGGTCGGCTTCTTGGTCGGAGGCGGGCGATGCGTGTTGTCTGCAGACACAGGATTTCCTTGCGGATTGGTCGGTACCCATCGTTTCGATGGCAGCCGGAGAAAGTAGATGTGGGAGATGTGGATGTTGCCGTGCGACCGCGAAAACAGGGGCCGGGCGACGTACGGTGAAGCTGGCGGGGCGGCAATAGGGAGTCAGCGGCCCCGGTCGTTACCGGGCCCGGATGGTCGGGACGTTCAGGAGGGCGGCCCCACGCATCGCGCCTGCAGTTGCGAAAAATGTGATGGTCATGGTGTCCTCCGGAACAGTTGTGTCTTCACCAGGTGGCCTCTGCTGGTCCCTCTTAGGGACCAACCGAACAGCCTTACAGGATATGCCCCTGAATCGCCGAGCCACAAGGTTTGCCACTATTCCGGTGCACAATTGGGGCGCGCCCACACGCGAAAAGTGACACGCGCGCCCGCATTTTCGGGCGCGCGTGTCGCTCAGGTGTGCGGGGATGAGTTCAGGGAATGACACCCGGTTCCGGCGCGGCGAGCGGCGGTGCTGCGTCCGGATTCGTCAGCGAGGCATCGTGATCTCGGCGGTGGAGCGGGCGGTACCGGTAACCTGCGCGGGGACCTCGTTGCGATGATCAAGGCGCACTCGATCGAAGACGGCGAGAAGAAGCTGCAGATCTGGCCGGGTTGATGTGCATGCCCCCCCCCCCGCCGGAAGTCCCGGACGCCACGAACCGTGCCAACGTCGAGCCTCGGGCGTCGGTCAACCGCGTCCTGATGCCGGCAGGCCGTCGAGCGCTGGGAGATCCCTACAGACGGTGACGTCGAGACGCTGTCCCTCATCGTCGGCGTCGATGGCCGCACACCGGGTGCTGATCCTGAGAAAGCCAGTGGACCGCGCATTCCTCATTTCGCTGGTCGATGGCGTGATCCTGCCCGCAGTGGGACTCCGACCCGCCTGGCCATTCAGCGGCCCCGCAAACTCAGCGCACGCGAACCGACAGGCACGTGACGCAGCCCTCGAGCTTCTCGAACTCGCTGATGTCTGCCGTGAGCACACGGTAACCGAGGTCGGCGATGAGTGCGGACGACTTCGGGGCGGCCGACGACATCAGCACCGTGTCATCCGCGAGCACCACCACTGCCACGCCCTCTGCCTCTGGCACCGCGAGATAGCGGCCAAACACCGAGGGGTCGTCCACGAGCGGGGCATACCCGATGACCGTGCCATCCGGCAGCGCGGTAACCGCGCTCTTGAGGTGCAGGGCTTTCGTCACCGGCACCGCGACCACGGTATAGCCGAGGGGCGTTACGAGCGCCCGAAGCTGTCGAATGCCCTCCGCATTCGTGCGCCCGCCTCGGCCGACATACACGGTGCTCCCCACCTTCAGCACGTCTCCACCGTCGAGGGTGCCTGGCATCTCGATGCGACGGATCGTGAGGCCGAGCTCGGTGACGATACGCTCCGCTTCCGCGATCTCGCCCGCACGGGAATCCGCTCCCGGGCTCCCGATCACCGCGGTGTCGCCGAAGAGCACCATGGTGTCTTCCACAAACACGGAGTCGGGTTGCCCGGTCGCGACCGGTACCTCCACGATGTCCCAGCCTGCGTTCGAAAGCAGCGCAACGTAATCGTCCCACTGGGCGTTGGCGAGTTCGAGATCGACGGGCAACCGCTCGAGATGAGTGAGTTCGCCATCGGCAAGCGTGTCTGCCGGGGGCCGTACGATCGCGATGCGGCGGGTGCCGCCATCCATTTCGCTGCCAACGATGCGTCGCCAGACGGCGTTGCCTGCAGTAACGGTGCTGATGATTATCGCGAGCACGAACGGCAGATTCGGCCCGCCGAGGGTGGAGACCAACTGGCCGACAGCGTCCCCGGCGAGTGTCGATCCGCCGCTGGCCAGGGTGACGGCCGAGCCCACGAGTGCGCCAGCGACACCCGCAATGATGCCGCCGATGAGACGCAGGTACCAGTAGCGGTAGAGGCCGACGAGCGCGAAGACGGCAAGCAACACGAAGACCACAAGAGTGGAGGCCACGAAGAAATCGAATAGCCGGCCGAGCGTGGCCGGGTTGCCGCCGAAGAACAGCAGCGAGACAGCGGCGAGGGCAATGAGCGATACCGAAAGTGCGGAGACGACCGCGCCCGTGAATCGGCGAAGGAGGGGCACGCGGGTCGTCGAAGAAGTCATGGGTCACGACTCTATTGGATCTCGGTGAGGGATCGGCTGTGCCGCCCCGGTGCGGCGACGACGCGGCACTCGCACGGGCGACGCGGCCGCGAGTGACACGCACGCCCGCTTTTTCCGGCGCGAGTGTCACTCGCGGCCGCGGTGCCGTGTTCCACGGGGACCGCTAGTGGTAGAAGTGTCGCTCGCCCGTGAAGTACATCGTGACGCCGGCTGTCTTTGCCGCCTCGATCACATCGGCGTCGCGGATCGACCCGCCGGGCTGAACCACCGCCCGCACCTCCGCGTCGAGCAGTATCTGCAGCCCATCGGCAAAAGGGAAGAAGGCATCGGATGCCGCGACAGAGCCGGCCGCGCGATCCCCTGCCCGTGAAACGGCGAGACGGCAGGAGTCCACACGGTTGACCTGGCCCATGCCGACACCGACGGATGCCCCGCCATCGGCCAGCAGGATCGCATTCGACTTGACCGCGCGCACCGCGCGCCAGGCGAATTCGAGGTCGGCACGGGTGGAATCATCCGCTTCCTCGCCGGCGACGAGAGTCCAGGCGTCACTCGAGAACTCATCAAAAACATCGGGCTTCTGCACGAGCAGTCCGCCGCTGATCTGCTTGAATTCGAGCTTCTCGCGCTCGTAGGACGCCGGCAACTTGAGCAGGCGCAGGTTCTTCTTCGTCTGCAAGAGCTCCAAGGCCTCCGGCTCGAAGTCGGGCGCGATCACGACCTCGGTGAAGATATCCTTCACGGTGCGTGCCATCTCGATCGTGACCGGGCGGTTCGCGGCGATCACTCCACCGTAGGCCGAGACCGGATCGCAGTCGTGAGCGCGCTGATGCGCGGACGCGATCGGGTCGCCGGCTCCACGCGCGACCGCGATACCGCAGGGCTGGGCGTGCTTGATTATCGCGACGGCCGGCTCGCTGAAGTCATAGGCGGTGCGGAGCGCGGCATCCGCGTCCACATAGTTGTTGTATGACATCTCCTTGCCACCGAGCTGAATCGCTTGGGCGATGCCGTGCCCACCTCCGGTGACGAACAGGGAGGCATCCTGATGGGAGTTCTCGCCATAGCGAAGCACACTCTTCAGGGATGCGGTGACGCTGAAACGCTCAGCCTCATCGAAGGGGTACTCCGCTGAAATGCCGATGTTCGCATGGAAGAACGTGGCGACAGCGGTGTCATAGGACGCGGTGTGCGCGAAGGCCTCTCCCGCGAGTCGCTGGCGCTGCGCCAAGGTCGTGCCGCCGACGGCGACGGCGTTGATCATCTGGGCATAGCTGTCGGGTGAGACCACGACCGCGACGTTGGCGTGATTCTTGGCGGCGGCGCGCACCATCGCCGGCCCGCCGATGTCGATCTGCTCGATCGCGTCGTCGCCGGTCACACCGGAGGCGACCGTCTCCACGAAGGGGTAGAGGTTCACCACCACGAGTTCGAACGGGCGGATGCCGAGGTCCACGAGTTGCGCCTCGTGGTTCGCGAGCCGGAGGTCGGCAAGAATGCCGGCGTGGATGGCAGGATGCAGGGTCTTCACGCGCCCATCGAGGGTCTCCTGGAATCCGGTGACGCTCGCGACCTCGGTGACAGGATGGCCCGCATCCGCAATCGTCTTCGCAGTCGAGCCGGTGGACACGATCTCCACCCCGGCTGCCGCAAGGGCCGCCACGAGCTCGAGCAGGCCGGTCTTGTCGCTCACGGAGATGAGCGCGCGCGTGATCGGGATGGCGTCCCGCGCTCGATACTCGGACGGGTCTTGGGTCGGTGCGCTCATGGGCGTGCACTCCTCTGGTCGGTGGCAGGCTTGTCGCCAGCAACGATGGTCTTGAGATCGATGATGCCGTTGGCGATGTCGAGCACGGCCTGCACGAGCAGTTCGCGTTCGATCGGCTTGATGCGATCGTGGAGGATGGATTCGGTGTCGCCGGGTAGCACAGGTACGCGGCGTTGCGAGATGATCGGTCCGGCATCCACTCCGTTATCGACGACGATGATGCTCGCGCCGGTCTCGGTAACGCCAGCCGCAAGGGCATCCCGCACCCCATGGGCGCCCGGGAACTCGGGAAGATAGGCCGGATGCGTGTTGATGAGGTTGGGGCTCAGGGCCGCGATCACCCGCGGCGGCAGCAACTTCATGAACCCGCTGAGGATCACGAGATCCGGCTGCCAGACGCGGATCTGGTCGAGGATGGCGTCGCCCCAGCTCTCCCGGTCGTCGAAGTTCGACAGCGCGGCGGCGAAGGTGGGGACGCCGTAGGCCTCCGCATGCTCGAAGCCGTCGGCGTCCCGATCCGCTCCGACGGCGACCACACGGGCCGGAAACTCGGCGTCTTCAGAGGCCTCGAGAAGCGCACGAAGGTTAGACCCTCCGCCCGAGATCAGCACTATCAATGAGAGCACCTCCAGAGCTTATCGGAGTGCTTCGCGGCGAACGGCGGGGTATCGAGGTCGGGCGCGGCACGTCACTGGCCAGCACGCGGGTCCGTGACTGGCGAAAGGAGCATGCTCGCCGCGCCACCGCCGGCCTCGCAACCCCACACCC
>JAYTTG010000355.1:0-5312 GCA_043745175.1 Microbacteriaceae bacterium | reverse complement strand
GGAGCTTCGAGGTGATGTCGTCCTTTCCCGTCGTCAAACGGTTCGCCGCATCGGTCATCTCGCTGTACGTGACATTCATGTTCGCCATGAGGTAGAACTCCTTCGACTAATGAGGGGCCGACCCCCTGGCCAACCAACTACCGGTAAATCTATCGTGATGACGGAAACTCTCAAATGGGCAGCACTACCCATGTCAGCTTCCCGAGCGAGCAAACGACGAAGAGCCGGCCCGAAGGACCGGCTCTTCGCGGGGAAAGTGATGCTGACTCAGCCACCGATGCCCTTGGCGAGCTCGGAGTCCACGTTCTCCAGCGCGGATGCCGCCTTCGTGAGGAACTGCGACATGCCGTCGAGACCGTTCACGGCCTCCGTCGTGCCCTTGGTGAACTGCTCGTACGAGGTGTGGAACGCACCGGATGCAGCATCCGTCACAAAGCCACCCTGAACCAGACCGTTGACCAAGCTCTGCAACTCGTGAAGCTTCGAGGTGATGTCATCTTTGCCCGTCCTGAGACGGTTAGCGGCATCGGTCATCTCGCTATATGTGACATTCATGTTTGCCATGAGGTTCAACTCCTTGGTTTTTCGGGGCTGAGCCCCACAGGCCAACCGACTGCGTCCAACCTAACGACTCCCCGCCAATCAACGGAATGGGCAGCGCTACCGAGACAGAATCCCTGGATCAGGAGGGTGACCCTGAAGCTTCCGCGGAGCTGATCCTTCTTTTCTCGTCCGGCTCAGCTGTACGACTCCGCCGTGCCCATAGGTTCGCCGGCCTTCCAATAGTTCGACGACATCCAGATCCCCAGGGCGATGAATGCGAGCCCGGGAAGCAGCACCACGAGGCCGCCAAGCAGATTGGACATGAGGTTCGGGTCGACCACGTCCCACGAAGTGCTGGTGATGGCGATGGAGCTGAGGCCCACGAGAAGTCCGCCGAACGCGGCCACCCACAGGTCGAATCGCCAACGAAAAGTGATCCAGCGCCACGATGCACTCACGTTCGACGGAACGGCGCGCTGCGAACGCACCCGAGCCAGGTAGGTGACCTTCTTGAAAAGCGACACGAGGGCTGCCGCCGCGACCGCGAGCACGACAATTCCATCCGTTTGCCACGAGGTCGCAAAAGCGTAGTTGCCGCCGAGAGTTGTCGGCCACCCTCCGGCGATCGTCGCGAGAGTTGGCACCAGGATGAGCACAAGCGCCGCGGCGAGAGTCATCAGCGCCCAGAGGGTATGCCAGCCCACCTCGAGTGGTGAGAATGAGGATACGTATGATCCCTGCGGAAGCAGCCTGGTCTGCGCGCGAGATGAACGTCCAATGCCACCGCGCCGCAATTGCTCGCCGAGCATGACAAAACATGCAGCGAACAACAACGCGATGGTGAGTACTCCTGTGCTCATCAGCGACGAGACCGAACTGGCAGCGCCGATCGGATGTCCTGATTGCGCCGCTGAACTCCACGCGGTCAAAGCGATCGCTCCGCCGAACACAATGACGACGTTCACCCCGATCAAGAGCACACCAAGACCAGTCAGGATGACCCCGACCGAGTGATAGCGCGGCCGAGCTGCGGCGGTGGGCTGCTTTTCAGATTCCATTCGACCTACTGCGTGCGTCATACGGTTCTCCCCCGAGCGTTAGGTTCAGACGACAGGTGACGGTGAATCGCTGGTCTGCTCTTCAGCCCTACTGATCTCGTAAGGCGTCGCCCAGCGCACCGAGTCGGCGACGGCATCGAAGAACGCGGTAAACAATTCCACACTCTGACACATTGGCACTGAAATCAGAAAGCTGAGCACGCGACCGTTTGGGGATGCAAACCAGTATTCGAGATTCAGCATCGGAAATTCGACCTTACCCTCGTGGCGTTCCTCCAGCTCTGACCGGCGGAGAACCGTGCTGAAATCAGCAGCCACGATCTCGCCACCCGGAAAGGACCGCCGGAGCCTCCCCTGCCGTCCGTCCGCGCTGGGCTCGACTCCAGGCGGCCAGTCTTGCGAGAACGCCAGGATGGAGGCCGGGAAGGGCACACCCGGAAGCATCTCCAGCGCCAGAGCGAATATCGTCGCGCCGAGACGGGCAGCTTCCTCCGCCGCCCGCAACAGATCGTCTTTCACGATCTTGCGCGCTCGGGCCAGACGATCGTTGTTGGGCATCTGTTTTTTGACGACCGAGGACACGCGAGCGCGCATCGATTCGTGATCGCCGAGTGGGATCGCTGCCCACGTACCCGGCAAGACGACCGAGAACTCGCCGTTCGGGCTCGCCAGACGGTGTGTCGTCACTGAGCCGGCGCCAGATCGACCCGAAGTGTCGAGGAGACAGCCTGGGTCTCCGCTGGCATGTCATAGAACGAGCCGATGCTCTCCGCGGTGAACACCAACTGCACCATTTGGCGTGCCCCGTCAGGGAACACGGCGAATACTGTTCGCTCCTCGACGGTACCCTCCGGATCCTGCCCGTTTCTATGGACGATGAGATTTCTAGCCGCGACGAATGGCCCCACATCGAACTGACCGCGCCACGTGTCGACTTCGAGGAAGTCTGTGTTGTCATCCCCCCGATTTTTATCGGCTTCGAGATCGGCCAGAACGGCCTCTAGGGAGTCTGATTCGGAAAGATCTGCGAGTCGGAAACTCATCGAACATGCCGCATATCCAGATTCTGGTTGAGGAATCCAGACGACGCAGGTAATCCCGGGCCCGTTGTTCGAGCTCAAATTTGTCTGCAGTTTGTCTAATTGGTAGCTGAGGGATTTCGCCGCCGACCTTTTGATCGAAAACGAGCGGACTAACTCCTTGGCCCACACTCCACCCCGCGCGGTGAGGGGCACCTGATACCAGTGTTCGTCGAAACCGAAATCGAATTGGACGATGTCGTCGGACTGCGGAATCAATGCGTCACTCATGTCAACATCCTTTCACTCGCTGCCTTGCACCGAGTGCCAGACATTCCTCAATTGATATGGCGAAAATTCTCGACGGCCTCAACGCTGGACTTCACAGTCTCGCCCATTTTGAAGATCTTTCCGAACCCGTCCCCAGCACCGGGAACGCTGTGATCCTTAGCTTGCGACATGACTCCGACGAGGTCTTTGCCCCCCTGAAGAGCCGTCACGCCGAGGCCGCCGACTACCAGCTTGGTGTCGAGCAACGACGGATGACGAAGGCCGAGCTTCCACGCAGCGGTGAGGTCTCCATTGAGCATTCCTCTAGGAGAGAAAGCATCCTTCACGCCCAACTTGAAGATCGTCGACATCGAGTCGCCCTCGCGAGCAGGATCCATGGAGTTTTTGAAAGCGTCCATGGCTGCCGATCGGAATCCCGAGAACGAGGAGACTGCGTTATTGAGATCTGCTTTCGCAGTGTTTGCGGCTGTGCTGCTCATGAAGGAAGGATCGTGGCGCCCGACCCCCTCGATACGTGCAAGTCCACGTTCACCTCGAGTGCCGGTGGAGACGATCTGATCGGCAGCTCGTGCCACCATGACACCCTTGATACCTTTGGCGGCCATCTCGATGAGCTTGCCGCCGAAAACGGTGAGGACAGCCCCGCCAGCCGCGAGGAGCAGATCACCGAAGCTGCTCTTGCCCTGGGCGAACGCCACGCTGGCTTCGATGAGGTCGATTATCGCGCCGATGGCGGCCAGAGCGAGAAGTACCTCGCCGAGACCGGGAACCCATGAAAGAAAAATCGATAGGATAGCGGCCCACCTGCAGACCACCTTGAGCGCGTCGTACAGTGCCGACACGAATGAACCGAAGTTGTCCCAGAAACCATCTTTCAGGCCATTGTTCTTGCTGCCATCCACGACGTCGATGATGGCCGAAATCGAAGAATTCGCAGCCGAGTTCTTTGCGTCAAGTGCGGTGTGCCAGTCACGCCGAGCCGCAGCAAGATCCGCGTTCGCGGAGGTCGCCGTTTGCTGCGCCGCCGCCGCCGCAGTTTTGTCGGTCGCCGCGTCCGGGTTGGTCGGATCCTTCTGCGAGTCGTCTGCCTTCTGCTGCGCGCTGGTCGCGGCATGCTGCGCCTGGGCGGCCGAATCGGAGGCGTGGCCGATCCGCGTGATGGCCGCGCGCGCGTCATCCTGTGCGCCGCGCAGAGCAGACGAGTAGGCGAGAAGTGCCTTTGCGGTGACTGCGTAGCGGTCTCGAGCCTTATCAATGTCTTTCGACACCTCTTCAGCCTTGTCTTTGAGCTTCTCTGTCGCTTTGCTTGTCATCTGATCGACTTCGCTGATTTTGTGAAGCGTCGTTACTGATCGGGTAATGGCATCCGCGATTGCCGCATAGTGAGTCGCCTTGGTGCGCAGAATATCGGGGTCGCCCTCGAGTGGCTGGAATTCGGAATCACTCATCTTGTTGGCCCCGGTCTAGTTCGGCTTTGGGTAATCGGTGGAGGATGACTTCGCAGATTGCTCGAGGGCAGCCGCCAGACCCTCATCCGTCTTGGAGAATCCGTCGGAGATACTCGCAATCTGACCCTGCAGCGCTTCGACGTCGCCCGTCATTGCTTTTCGCTTGTCATTCCAGTTGTGGGCGAAGTCGCGAACGTGTCCGCTGAGCCCATCATGACCAGTGGCTTCGGCAACGTCGTCGCTGAAATCGTCAGCGTCCTTGAATTCCTGGACCACGGCTTCGAGATCGTCTTTCAGCTGGGCGAGCAGGGCGAGATCCAACTTCAGATCAGGCATGTGCATCTTCCTCTTTCTCACTTCGGAATCTCATACCGAGCCGACTTTCCTTAACTACCTTGATCAATCTAGCCAGAGGGCACCCCCTTGACGATGGGCAGCACTCCCCATCGCCGTTACCCCTCCACCAGCGGCAACTGCACCCGCGCCGACTTGCCCTTGGCGATGTACATTCCCCGACCAGGGGGGAACTCGGATTTGTTGATGCGGGGCAAGGGCGTCTTGAGGATGATGTCACCCTCGACGGTCTCCGGCTGCAACAGGAACCCGCGACGCCCGTTCTTGATCTCGCCGAGCAGCGGCCAGGAGGATCCCCACGCCGACATTTCCGCCTCCGCGATGAGCAGGTGATCGCTTCGCTTGGCTGCCCGGGCCAGCTCGACGATCGCAGAATCGGCGGGGGTTTGCAGGAAGTCGCCGATCGACTCGACGATAACGACGATTCGCCCCTCGGTGTCGGTATCGGAGACCGCCGCCGCGAGGTCCTTAGCGAGCGCGGCCACCGCTTCGACCGTCGTTGCGGAGTCCGCCCAGGGCATCGCTTGCGAGAGCGGTGAGCGGGAGTTTCCGAGATAGTAGAGCCGGGCATCCGGGTCGAATCTCTTCATCGACTGCGC
>JAYTTG010000354.1:0-5314 GCA_043745175.1 Microbacteriaceae bacterium | reverse complement strand
TGGGCGAGGGTGGTCTTTCCGGTGCCGGGCGGGCCCCAGAGGATCACCGAGGTCGCGCCCTGCTCCCCCGTCCTGTCCGAGGCGAGACTCACCAGCGGTGAACCGGGAGTGAGCAGATGGCGCTGGCCCGCGACCTCGTCAAGGCTGCGAGGTCGCATCCGCACGGCGAGTGGGGTCGCGCCGGCGCGCAGTCCGGTTCGGGCGTCAACCATGAGTCCAATGGTAGTCAGCGCCGCTGACCGTGACCGTCCGTCCTATACAGTGCAGGAGGACATTCCCTGCCGTCATCGCGGCGCCGACCCCGAAGGACCAGCCGTGGCATCCAGCAAGAACGCCGAGCGCGACGCGCGAGAGGCGCGCGATCGACTGCGCCGGTACAACGCCCGGCAGTCCGTGCACAGCCTCCAGGTCACCCGGCGCCGACGCGATAATGTGGTCGCCATCGTCGGCGTCGTGGTGATCGCCGCTCTCGCCACTTTCACCCAGGTCTTCTACTTCACCGCCGGTCCGGGGATGCCCGCTGCGACCGCTTCACCCTCTCCATCGAGCGGCACGCCAGCCGAAAAAAACCTCGGCGCTGTTCCGGCTAAGACCATCGCGCAGGGTCGCGCCTGGACCGGAACTCTCGCTCTCAATACTGTGAAGCTGGGAATCTCGCTCGACGGTGCGAAGGCTCCACAGGCCACGTCGGTATTCATCGACCTCGCACGGAAGAATTTCTACACGACGACGGGGGCGACCTGCCACCGGCTCACCAATAGCGACTCAGCCAAGCTCATCCAGTGCGGCTCGGTCGATGGCAAGGGCTCGGGCGACGTGGGCTTCAGCTTCGGCCCACTCGAGAACGTGCCTTCCGACGGCGTTTATCCCGCGGGAACCATCGCCATGGCTCGCGGCACTGGTGCGAACACCCAGAGCAGTCAGTTTTTCATCACCTATGCCGCCACCACCCTCGATACCTCGACCGGCGGCTACACGGTGTTCGGCAGGGTCACGAGCGGTCTACCCGCGTTCGTGAGCCAGATCGCCGACGAGGGCGTCACAGCGTCGGCGAACAGCACCACCGACGGCACCCCGGTTATCCCCACGAAAATCACACAACTGACCGTGCAATAGGCTTAGAGCCGGCCATTCCACAGCATGGCCGACAAGCAAAGGTGAGACTTTTGGCGACAGACGATCAGGCTCCATGGGGCCGCGTTGACGAGACCGGCACCGTCTTCGTACGTGACGGCGAGGGCGAGCGCCCGGTCGGTCAGTACCCGGACGGTTCTCCCGAAGAGGCAATGGCTTATTTTCAGCGCAAGTACATCGAACTTGCGGGCCAGGTGACGCTGCTCGAACAGCGCATCAAGCGTGGCACGGCGGCAGCGGATGTCGCGAAGACGATCGCTGCCCTCACGGTGACGGTCGGTTCTGCCAACGCTGTCGGCGACCTGCCCTCCCTCACCAAGCGACTCGGTGCCCTCGAGGGAGCGGTCGGCGAACTCACCGAGAAGCAGACCGCCGAGACCAAGGCAGCCACGGAGGCGGCTCTGGCCGAACGCGAAATACTCGTGCTCGAAGCCGAGAAGCTCGCCGCCCAGGACCCGGCCAAGGCGCAGTGGAAACAGGTCAGCGTCGCGCTGGATGACATCTTTGCGCGCTGGCAGAAGCACCAGGCGGATGGTCCCCGGCTGCCCAAGAACGAGAGCAACGAGTTGTGGAAACGATTCCGGGCCGCCCGCACCATTATTGAGACGCACCGCAAGGCCTTCTTCGCCGAGCTCGACTCTGTGCACAAGGACGCCCGCAATAAGAAGCAGGACCTCGCAGAGAAGGCTGAATCCCTCATTTCTCAGGGCCTCGACGGTATCCCCGTGTACCGCACCCTGCTCGACGATTGGAAGGCGGCCGGTCGCGCGGGTAAGAAGTTCGATGATGCACTCTGGCTGCGCTTCAAGGCCGCCGGGGATGCGCTTTACTCGGCCAAGTCCGAGGTGGATGCCAAGGACAATGAAGAGTTCAGCGCAAATCTCGAACTCAAGTTGGCCCTTCTTGCCGAGGCTGAGCCGCTGGTCGCCATGACGGACCGTGTCAAGGCAAAGGATGCGCTTGCCTCGCTCCAGCGACGCTGGGACGCGATCGGCAAGGTGCCGCGCGACAAAGTAAAGTCGATCGAAGATCGCCTGCGCAAGGTCGAGACCGCCGTGCGAAAGCTCGATGAGGATCACTGGCACCACAGCAACCCGGAGCGCCTCGCGCGCGCCGAGGGCCTTGCCGGGCAGCTGCAGGATGCGATTGCCAAGCTCGAAGCCGAGCTCGCCGAGGCAAGAGTAGGCGGCAACGCCAAGAAGGTGAAGGATGCAGAAGAGGCGCTCGATGCCCGAAGGGCTTGGCTGAAGGCCATCGGCTAGCACCACTCCTGCGCACGGCGACTCACCGCACGTTGTCCACAGATGGGCGCGGGCACCTGATGTCATCCGTTGCCATCCGGAACCATGGAACGCATGTCCCGTCTCCCTGCTGTTCTGTTCCACTCCGATCTTCCGGAGGCGGAACTTCATGCGGCAAAGCTGGACGGGGAGCTTTACCCTGTCGACCGGTGCTTCAGCCCCATCGACGAGATCGATGGGTTGTGGAATCGAGCGAGGGCCCTTTCGCTCACGGTGCCGGCCCGACTGATCGCCGAGCAACGCACCGCAGCCTGGATCTATGGCGCCCTCAACCGCCCGCCTCGGCAGCATCAATTCTGCGCGGATATCTCTGCGCGGGTCCGACCCCCTGCGCTCGTTGCCATCACCGTGCGCGAGGTCGTGATCGATGCGAGTGATCTGGCGGAGCTTGCCGGGCTGTTGGTCACCACGCCGCTGCGCACGGTAGTGGATCTCGCGCGGGCGAGCGTGAATTTCAAAAACGATGACCTTCGAGCCGTCAGCGACCTGATGCGGATCGGGCGATTCGGTGTCGAGGAGTGTCGTGCGGTGCTCGACCGACGCCGTAATCTGCCTCATAAACGTCTCGCACTCGAGCGAATCGATCAGGCGGCGAGACGAATTAGCCCTGTTCCTCATGCTCAGACAGAGGGTGGAGTCAACCGCCGTTGACCCGATACACGTCGTAGACGGCGTCGATGCGGCGGACCGCGTTGAGCACGGCATCCAGGTGTGTCGTGTCACCCATCTCGAAGACGAAACGGCTCAGGGCCAGACGATCGCTCGAGGTCGACACAGAAGCTGACAGGATATTGACGTGGCTCTCGGACAGAACCCGCGTCACATCCGACAGCAATCCTGCCCGGTCAAGAGCCTCCACCTGGATTTGCACGAGGAAAATGCTCGACGAGGTTGGCGCCCATTCCACATCGACCATGCGCTCGGGCTCGGTCAACAGGGAGGCCACATTGTGGCAGTCGTCCTTGTGCACCGACACGCCTGAGCCCCGGGTGACGAATCCGACGATTTCGTCGCCGGGCACCGGAGTACAGCACTTCGCGAGCTTCACGAGGATATCCGGCGCTCCGCGCACGAGAACACCCGAATCACTATTGCGAAGTTGCTTGCTGCGCCCCTTACTGGGGAACGGGATATCGACATCCTCGGTCTCCGCCTCGGTGTGCAGCGTACCGAGCACTTTTTCGATCACCGACTGGGTGGAGACATGCCCCTCTCCGACCGCCGCATAGAGCGCAGAGATGTCCTCGTACCGCATTTGCGCCGCGACCTCGTTGAAGGAATCCTGGTTCATCAGCTTCTGCAGGGGAAGATTTTGCTTGCGCATGGCACGCGCGATCGCATCCTTGCCCTGCTCGATCGCCTCGTCGCGTCGTTCTTTCGTGAACCACTGCTTGATCTTGTTGCGGGCTCGTGGACTCTTAACGAAAGTGAGCCAGCCCTGGCTTGGCCCGGCATCCGGGTTCTTCGAGGTGAAGATCTCGACAACGTCACCGGAATTCAGGGTGCTCTCGAGCGGTACCAATCGCCCGTTGACCTTTGAGCCCATGGTGCGGTGGCCAACTTCGGTATGCACGGCGTATGCGAAGTCGACCGGGGTGGCTCCCGCGGGGAGGCCTATGACCTTACCCTGCGGGGTAAAGACGTAAACCTCTTTGGCACCGATTTCGAAGCGCAGCGAATCGAGGAATTCGTTGGGGTCGGCGGTTTCGGCCTGCCAGTCGGTGATATGCGCAAGCCACGCCATATCGCCATCGTCGTTCAGTTCGCTCGATGAGCCCTTGCCGTTGACGCGCTCCTTGTACTTCCAGTGCGCGGCCACACCGAACTCAGCGCGCTGGTGCATCTCGTCGGTGCGAATCTGGATCTCGACGGCGCGGCCCTTTGGGCCGATCACGGTGGTGTGCAGCGACTGGTACAGGTTGAACTTGGGAGTCGCAATGTAGTCCTTGAAACGACCGGGGATCGGGTTCCAGCGCGCGTGAATCGACCCGAGCACGGCGTAACAGTCGCGTACGGACCCGACAAGCACCCGAATTCCGACCAGGTCATAGATCTCGTCGAACTCGCGACCGCGCAGAATCATCTTCTGGTAGATCGAGTAATACTGCTTGGGCCGACCGACCACCTTGCCCTTGATTTTCGAGGCTTTGAGGTCGTCCTTCACCGAATCGATGACCTGCTGCACGAATTCCTCGCGCTGCGGGGTGCGCTGCTTGACGAGGTTCTCGATCTCGACATACAGCTTGGGGTAAAGCACGGCAAACGAGAGATCTTCGAGCTCCCACTTGATGGTCTGGATGCCGAGCCGGTGAGCGAGAGGCGCGTAGATTTCCAATGTCTCCTGCGCCTTGCGAGACGCGGATTCCGCCGGCACAAAGCCCCAGGTGCGCGCGTTGTGCAGCCGGTCTGCCAGCTTGATCACCAGCACCCGGATGTCTTTCGACATCGCAACAACCATCTTGCGCACGGTCTCTGCCTGCGCACTGTCGCCGTATTTGAGCTTGTCGAGCTTGGTGACTCCATCGACGAGCATGGCGATCTCGTCACCGAAATCGCGGCGGAGGAGGTCGAGCGAGTATTCGGTGTCCTCCACCGTGTCATGCAGGAGAGCCGCGGCGAGGGTCTTCGGCCCGATTCCGAGATCGGCCAGGATCTGGGCCACGGCGACCGGATGCGTGATGTAGGGCTCTCCGCTGCGCCTTTTCTGCCCGCGATGGGCACGTTCGGCGGTCACGTAGGCGCGTTCGATAATGCTTACGTCGGCCTTCGGATGGTGCATCCGTGCCGTCTTAATCAGACGGTCGACCGCACCAACGGGCTGGGCCTTCGAGAAGATGCGCGGCAGGAGGGTACGCAACGACCCAGTGCCCTGACCATTA
>JAYTTG010000353.1:0-5319 GCA_043745175.1 Microbacteriaceae bacterium | reverse complement strand
ATCCGCCCGCAGCCTTTACCGCGTTTACGATGGTGGGAGCGTCCGAGCTTGCCACGGTGTTGACAAAGACGACGGCCTTCTTACCTTTGGCCAGGATTGCCTGGATCTTGGAGATTTCGACCTGCGAAGATCCCTGCGAGTCGACGATCTCGACCGGGATACCCAGCTTCTTTCCGAGGACTTGGCAGCCCTGGATGTTCGCGGCGAAGTACGGGTTGGTTGTGTTGATTACGGAACAGACAAAGACGAGGTCTTTTGCGCTGAGTGGTTTTGCTGCGGCTTGAGCGCCGGCAGTTGAGGAACATCCGGCGAGCATGAGCGACGCGGCGGCAGCCAAGGCAACCGCGATTTGCAGACTATGAAACTTGGTTCGGAGAGACATCGTTGACTCCAGTTGTTTCGGTGGCAGAGCCACGCTGTTGTTGTTCAGAATATTTATTCATGCTGTGCCTCAGCATTCATTCATTATTTTGCTACCGCGTGACGGAATATTCAAGCGCATACGAAAAAAATATTCAGGCGTGACCATTTTGTGACGTTTCCGCTTCTAACGAAGGGTGCGGAAGAAGGTCCTGACGTCATCCACATAGATGTCTGGCACCTCAAGAGGGGCAAAGTGTCCGCCCTCTTGATGCACGCGATACTGCTGCAGGTTGAAGTACTTTTCAGTCCAGGTCACGGGTGGCTTGTAGATCTCTCCGGGGTAGATGCTGACCGCAGTGGGTGCGCCAACCACGGGGAAGCGGTCATGGCTGGGTACCCATGGATTTCCTCGGCATTCCCAGTAGTACCGCGACGAGGTGCCGCCGGTGTCCGTCAGGAAGTAGATCAACGCTGTCGTAATGAGATCTTCTTTCGGCCACACTTTTTCGAAAGCCTCAGTACCGGATCCACGCTCTGCCAAGCCCCAGAAGTATCGTTTCTCCGTGATCCACGCGAGCTGACCCGCCGGGGAATCCGCGACCAATGCAGCAAGGGTTTGAGGTTTGGTGAGCTGGATTTCGCCGTATCCACTTTCGTTCTGAACGAAGAGTTTGCCTCGCTCAAACCAGCCCTCCTCGCCATCGCCATATTCGCTTGCCGCCGGCACCCCCATCACGGGATCAAATTCGATGCCCTCGGGCTGGTCCGGATGAGAGGTCAAATAATGGCTCATCTGAGCGGGAAAGTGAGTGTAAACGCCGATGACGTCTTTTTCGTATTTGTGACCGTGCTGCTGGGCAATGAGAGCACCCCAGTCGCCGCCAGCAGTCGCGTACTTGTCATAACCCAGGACATCACGCATCAGGGTATTTTCCAGGTCTGCGGTGTGCCACCAGTTCCAACCGGTGTCCGTGAGGGGAGACGAAAAGCCATACCCGGGCAACGAGATAAGCACAACGTCGAAAGAGTCTTCGACGTTACCCCCGAACTTTTCGGGGTCGGTTAATGGCTCGATAACCTTGCGAACGTCCCAGAACGTCCACGGCCACCCGTGATGCAGAAGGAGAGGCATGGGGTTTTTACCCTTGCCTTTGACATGTACGAAGTGAAGTGGAACACCCATGAGGTCGACTTTGTAATTGGGCAATTCATTCATGCGTCGTTCTACATCGTGCCAGTCATACTCATTTATCCAGTAGTCGACGAGCTTGCGGTGATAGTCGGTGTTGTACCCGTAACGCCAGTCATCGTTGCTGAAGTCGCTCGGAAACCGGGTGCGACGCAGGCGTTCCATCATGTCCTCGAGCGCTTCATCCGAAAAATGAATTTCGAATGGCTCGACATTGTACGGACCAGTCATATTGGAACTTCCTCGTTCCCTCATCAAATTGCTGATTGAAAAATTAGTTGAGCAGGATGAATCAAATAATGATGGTTTTATTCATCTATTGAGTATCTATGCAATTATCCTAACCGGCCTCTTCCGTGTCAACGTGAAGAAGATCTGTAGCGTGCAAAACGGTGCCTGATCAAAGCGTTCGCTAAGCGCACGGAAAACGCGAGTCTGCCACGCTTCTTTACAGGAGCTGCGCTGGGTTGTTAGAGCGTCAACGGCCGCAGCGCAGGCACAAGATGATCGATCCGGTCGAGAACGTATCGAGGTTTTTGTTCAACCGGGCACTCACCCAGCGACTCGAGGGTGGTCTCCCCCGTCAGCACCAACGCGGATGCCATCCCCGCATTTGTCGCCATTCGAATATCGGTATACAGGCGATCGCCGACCATCACGCAGTCGCTGACATCGACGTCAAGGACACCGAGGGCAGCGTCGATCATAATCTGGTCTGGCTTGCCCGCATTCGCCTGGCATGTGACCCCTGTCGATGCCTCGATAGCGGCGACGATTGCCGCAGCATCCGGCTCGCCGCGCCCGCCGGGAAAAGGGCAGTATCGGTCGGGGTTGGTGGTGACCAAAATCGCTTTGCCATACTGCCAGAGGGCATCGAAAGCGATCTGCAACTTGCGATAGTCAAAGGAGCGGTCGTAGCTCGCAATAACGATGTCGATCTCACTCGGGTCTTCCGAAATCCGAATGCCAGCCTGAGTCAATGCCCTGATGAGCGGCTGTTCGGCGATGGGGAACACCGTGGCGCCGGGGTGAACCCGCTTCAGCCAGGCCACAATGCTCACGACGGTGTTGACGACATCGCCGACTTCGGCATCCACCCCAAGCTTTCGAAGCTTCTCAACATACATCTCGGGATCCCGGGTGGGGTTGTTCGAGAGAAAGATCGTTCGACTCCCCCGCGCACGCAAGTGCGAGAGGAGACGCTCCGCACCGGGCAACAGCTGGTCGCCGAGATAGATCGTGCCGTCGAGGTCAAACAGGTATGCCCCGAAATCGCGATCGGGCAGTGTGAACGGCCCGGGAGCAAGCGAACTCACCAGTGTGCTCACGCGGGCACTGCCTCTGCCTGCATGGCGGGCAACAATGACCTCGTCAGCGGGTACAGCTGGCGGTACTGCTCAAACCGTTCCTCGTACACGGGCGCAAGCGCCGCATCCGGGGCAAAAATGCGTCCGAGCGAGCTCATGATCCCGGACGCCTCGCGAATGGAGGCGAAATGACCAACACCGGCGGCAGCGAGCATTCCCGCCCCGAGGCAAGTGGTCTCGGATTCCGCCGAGACGGTGATCGCTCGGCCGAGAATATCGGCCATCATCTGGCACCACAGCTCACTCTTCGAGCCGCCACCCATCGCAACGAAGGTGTCGATCCGCTGCCCGGTGACCTCCTCGGCCCGTCCGAGGCAGACACGCAATTCGAAGCACAACCCTTCGAGCAGCGCGCGATAGATGTGCCCGCGGGTATGGATGCCGGTGATTCCGAAGATCATTCCGCGCGCTCGGTGGTCCCAGTGCGGGGTCAGCGCACCATTCCAGTACGGCAACACCAGCAGCCCATCGCTTCCGGGAGCAATGAGCGCGGCCTCGTCCCCGAGCATCAGCTCGAGTTCGCCGTCCTGAAGCGTGTCGCGCACACTCTTGTCGACAAACGTTTCGCTGAACCAGGTCACCAGGTACGTGCCCCCCGAGACAAAAAGTTCATAGGAGAACGTGCCAGGGATCGGTCCAATCAGTACACGGTAGGCCCGGTCGGCCCGGTAGGACTCGGAGTAACTGCCAGAGACCATCCCCGTGCCGATATTGATATAGGCCACTCCCGGTCGCGAAATGTCGGCGCCGAGAGCCGCGGCCTGGCCGTCGCCGGCGCCGGCGATAACGGGGAGCCCGGCAGTAAGCCCGAGTTGCGTCGCTGCAGCGGCGGTAAGAGCACCAAGTGCGTCGCCAGGATTCACCAATTCGCCCAGCTGATCGACGGTGATTCCCGCAATGCTCAGCAGGCCGGCGTCATAGGTGCCAGAGGCCAGGTCGATGAGGCCGAGTGGGTCTGCGCTTGCCAGCGAGGTGGACCACAGACCGGTCATGCGTTGCGTGACATAGCCATGAACATCCACAATATGCCGGGTTTTTGCCATGTTTTTCGGTTCATGTTTTTGCAACCAAAGTAGTTTGTAGAACGCCGGAGTCGTGTTCGGCGGTTTGCCGGTTGTCTCGTGAATTGCGAGCGAACCGAACTCCTCCACTTCGGCACCCGCGCGACTGTCGAGCCACAACATTGCCGGGCGCACCGCGACACCATCGAAATCGAGGCACGCAAACGTCTCCCGTTGGTTTGCCACACAGATGGCACCGAAACGAGCCGGGTCAATCCCGCGAGTCGCCCCCTGAACCGCTTCACAGGTTGCGCTCCACCACTCGGCCGGGTCCTGCTCGCCGGCACCCGGCATCGGCACACTCAGCTCGAGCGGTGCGCGCGCGGTCGAAACAGCCGAGCCCGACGCATCCCACACAATACATTTGACGCCGGTCGTAGAGCAGTCGATTGCTATGAAGAGGTCAGCGGACATCGAGCAGACCCGCGCTCGACACTCGAGCGCGGGCGATAATCCCGGCGACATCGGCATCGGTCCACCAGCCGAGGAAGAACAGCACGTCGACGATGGTCAGGCGATTACGCATGAAATTGGTGTTCTTGATTGCCCAATGCCACACGTCTTCTCGCACCCACCCGCCAAGCGCAGAAGGGTCTGCCGGAGCGCCGGCTTCCCGAAGGTTTGCGGCGAGGGATCCCGGGCTCGGGATAGCACGCGCAATATCACCGTGAGAGGCATTCCATTGCCCGAGAACCTCGAGAATACGCGATCTGTTGCTGTTCCAGACGGCGAGTTTTGCGCTGAAATCGTTCCAGCACTCCGCACCCTTCTCGCCCGAGGGGTCACACCAGGCAAACGCACTCCGAACCTGCGCTTCGAGCGAAGCGGCTTCGGGAAAGCTGACCTCGCCGATTCCATCGGCGAGTCGTTCGGTGAAGTACTGCCAGATGGTGCTCGCAACGACCGATGCGACCCCGACCTGGGCGCCGTGAAAGCCCATCTCCTCGTCGTGGGAGGTGGCGTACATATCGAGCATATGGCTGATGAGGTGTTCGACGCCCGAGAGGCACGCCGTGCTACCCGCGATGCCGGTACCGATACCGCGAATCGCCAGAACGCGAGTGAGGTGGCCAACCGACTGAGGATCCTGGCTCTGGATGCCCGCGGCCCACTCCGAGGGATCTCCCGCAAATTCCAGCAGGAAATCACGCGGTGTGCGGCTAAACGAAGCGTCATGTCCGAGCAGGTGGGCGAGTTCCCAGTCGGCCGGAGCGGTATAGAGAGAGAGAACTTCGCCGAAGCCGGCTTTATTCATCGCGATCGGCGCTTCGGCGATGGTGACCGTATCGGCGAGCACGGCGTCGGGCCAGCGCGACGGCTCGGTTCGTTTCACGCCGTT
>JAYTTG010000352.1:0-5324 GCA_043745175.1 Microbacteriaceae bacterium | reverse complement strand
CGAGCGAGCGTAAATTCGCCTCCGCGATCGAAGACGGCCTCGAGCAGGTCGAGACCGGCCTGATCGAACAGGTGTCGTTCGCCGACGATCTCGCGGACGTGACAACCCGCTACCTCCTCGACGCCGGAGGCAAGCGGGTGCGCCCGACGCTGGCACTGCTCACCGCGCAACTCGGCAGTGGCAACACCCCCGAGGTCGTGATCGCCGCCGAAGCCCTGGAAATCACCCATCTCGCTTCGCTTTATCATGACGACGTCATGGACGAGGCCGGGATGCGTCGGGGGGTGCCGAGTGCCCAGAACGTCTGGGGCAACTCAGTGGCCATTCTCACCGGAGACCTGCTGTTCGCGCGGGCATCCAAGCTGATGTCCAGTCTTGGCGAAAGGGCGATCATGCTCCAGGCCAACACCTTTGAACGTCTCTGCCTCGGCCAGCTGCACGAGACGATCGGCCCGCGTGAAGGCGAAGACCCGATCCACCATTACATCCAGGTACTCGCCGACAAGACCGGATCGCTCATTGCCGCCGCGGCGGAGATGGGCGTGATGTTCGGCAATGCTCCGGAGGAGTACCGCACCCCGGTGAAGGTTTTTGGCGAGAAGATCGGTGTCGCGTTCCAGCTCATCGACGACGTTATCGACCTGGCGGCCGGCGAAGAGGAGACAGGCAAAACGCCCGGAACTGACCTGAGGTCCGGGGTAGCCACCCTCCCGCTGCTGTACCTGCGCGATCTCGCGCAGACCGATTTGGATGCCGTCGACCTGCTGACCCGCCTCGAGCGCGACGTCAATGCGGCGCACTACTCGCCCGAAAATGAGGATAAGACGGAGCTCGCCGGCGCGATCGCCGAGTTGCGCGGCCACGAGGTGACGCAGAAGACTCTCGACGAGGCACATCGGTGGGCGCGGGAGGCCGTGGAGGCGCTCGTCCCGCTGCCAGCCGGCCCCGTGAAGAAGGCCCTCACCCGCTTTGCCGAGAGCGTCGTCGAGCGCTCCAACTAACCGCAGCGCCAAACGCTGGTCGAGACCGTCGAGACCTGCTGCAGACCAACAAGGAACCCATGACGAAATTGAGACTTGCCATTGTCGGTGCCGGTCCCGCAGGAATCTATGCGGCCGACATCCTGCTGAAAGCGGAGAAGAACTTCGAGGTATCGATCGACCTGTTCGAGCAGCTTCCGGCTCCGTACGGACTGGTTCGCTACGGCGTCGCCCCCGACCATCCGCGTATCAAGGGAATTATCACGGCGCTGCGCGAGGTGCTCGACACCGGTCGTATCCGTCTCTTTGGTAACGTGCTGTACGGGCAGGACATCACCCTCGACGATCTCAAGGCCCACTACAACGCCGTGATTTTCTCCACCGGTGCGGTGCGCGATGCCGATCTCGATATCCCGGGGATCGATCTCGACGGGAGCTACGGTGCCGCCGAGTTCGTGAGCTGGTACGACGGGCATCCCGACGTGCCACGCGGTTGGCCGCTCGAAGCGAAGGAAGTGGCGGTGATCGGCAACGGAAATGTAGCCCTCGATGTGTCGCGCATCCTCGCGAAGCATGCGGACGACCTGCTGCCCACCGAGATCCCGGCCAACGTCTACGAGGCCCTCGCAGCGTCGCCAGTGACCGACGTGCACGTCTTCGGTCGTCGCGGACCAATGCAGGTGAAGTTCACGCCGCTAGAGTTGCGCGAACTCGGCGAGTTGCGAGATGTTGACATGATCGTGCACGACGAGGACTTCGACTACGACGAGGCATCGAAGTCCGCGATCACGAGCAACAAGCAGGTGTTCGTGATCGACAAGGTGTTCACCGGGTGGCGCGCTCGGGAGGCCGGCACAGCATCCCGACGGCTGCACCTGCATTTCCATGCGAACCCGGTGGCCGTCACCGGAGACGGGCGGGTGGAGGGATTCCGCTACGAACGCACCGCCCCCGACGGTCAGGGTGGGGTCGTCGGCACCGGCGAGATGCGCGAACTGCCGGTTCAGGCCGTGTACCGCGCGGTCGGATACTTCGGGTCGCCGCTGCCCGGGATCCCCTTCGACGAGAGGCGCGGCGTCATTCCCAACCGGGAAGGCCAGGTTTTGGATGACACGGACCATCCGGTGCCCGGTGTCTACGCCACCGGCTGGATCAAGCGCGGACCGGTCGGCCTGATCGGACACACCAAGAGTGATGCGATGGAGACCATCAAGCACGTCGTGATCGACCAGGCAAACTGGTGGGCACCGACGCATCCGGACGAGCAGTCCGTGGTTGACCTCCTGCAGAAGCGGGGGGTGGAATACACCGACCTCGGCGGCTGGCATCGCCTCGATGAGCACGAGAAAGAGCTGGGCGAACCCGTGGGCCGCCTGCGTATCAAGATCGTGCCTCGCGACGAGATGGTCGCGGTGTCGCGCTCCGAGGTCTGATCCACCCCTGCCGGGGATGAGTCAAGCCGCGGGTTATTGAACTGCGGCGGTCAGCCGCGCGGTGTTGTCGAGCACTTTCGAACGGAGGGGACGGGTCAGCCAGTCGTCAAGCAGCAGCTCGGTGCTCTGCTGGCGATACGTCTCCTCTACCTCACGCAGTTGGGCCACGATCTGACGACCGTGCACCATGACCGATATCTCGTAGTTAAGAGTAAACGAGCGCATGTCCATGTTGCTTGACCCGATCACCGCTACCTCATCATCGATAGTGAAATGCTTCGCGTGCAGCACCGTCGGCGACGTGTATAACCAGATTCGCACGCCCGCCCGCAGCAGCGCCTCGTAGTAGCTGCGCTGGGCGTGGAAGACCACGGGCTGGTCGGCCACGGCTGAGCAAAAGAGTTGGACGTCGAGCCCGCGGTAGGCGGCGTTGGTGATCGCGTAGAGCATCGAATCGTCAGGTACGAAATACGGACTCGTGATGATCACCCGACGCCGCGCATTATACACGAGCGAGTCGAAAAGCCGAAGGTTGTTCTCGAGGTCAAACCCCGGCCCACTCGGCACCACCTGGGCATCGATCGTGCCCACGATTTTCCCATCGGGAATGCGGTCGGTCTCGCGCAGGAGCAACTCGTCGGTCTCGCTATACCAGTCCGTGACGAACAGTGCGTTGATGCCGGCGACGATCGGTCCCTCGAATCTCACCATCAGGTCTTTCCACTGCAGACCACGACGGATGTTGCCGCGCTTGTTGTAGCTGCGGTCGATCATGTTCTGCGAACCGGTGAACGCGACCGAGCGATCGATCACGAGCAGCTTGCGGTGGTTACGCAGGTCGGGACGCTGCCAGCGTCCGCGCCAGGGCTGAACCGGCAGCATCAGCTGCCACAGCGCTCCGATGCGTTTCAGGCGACGAATGGTGCGCAGGTAGCCGGGGGAGCGTATCGACGCGATGTGGTCGAGCAACACTCGCACGGTCACCCCTCGTGACACCGCGGCCTCGAGCGCATCGAAGAACGGCTTCGTCGTCGGGTCGTACGACAGGATGTAGAACTCCGCGTGCACGAATCGCTTTGCCTGGCCTATCGCCTCGGTCATTGCGACGATGGACGCAGAATATTCGGTGTACAGCTTCGCCGTGTTGCCCCCGACCAAGGGCATCGAGCCAAGAGTGCGATTCTGTTCAACGATCGGTTCGAGCCACGACGGGAAGTCGATTTCCTTCTCTACCCGGTCCATTCCCTCGGTCGTCTCGAGGATGAAGGTGTTGATCTCGACCTGTTTCTCCCTCCGGCGCTTGGGCAACTTCGTGCTGCCAAAGAGCAGGAACAGCATGATCCCGACGTACGGGATGAGGAAGATCGCGAGCAACCACGCCATAGCGGTTTGCGGCTTGCGGTTCTGTGGCACAACGATCACCGCGATCACCCGGATCGAAATGTCGATCACCAGGGCGATCGTGGCGAAGAGGGAACTGGCGAAGAAGTTGACGACGAACGAGATCACTGGGTCGCGTGGGCAGCGGGCTCAGCGGAAGTTGACGAACTGCAGGTCGATAGTGAGATCCGCGCCCTTGAGCAGTGCCATCGTCGACTGCAAATCGTCGCGGCTTTTCGAGGTGACCCGAAGTTCGTCGCCCTGAATTTGCGCCTTCACGCTCTTGGGTCCCTCATCGCGGATGAGTTTTGATACCTTTTTCGCATCTTCGCTCGAGATCCCGTTTTTCAGCGAAACGTCGATGCGGTACTCCTTTCCTGACGGATAGGGCTCCCCGGTGTCGAGGCTGCGCAGCGAGATGCCTCGCTTGATGAACTTGGCCTCGAGCACTTCGAGCACTGCCTTCACGCGATCCTCCGATGAGGCCTTGAGCAGCAGCTTCTCGCCGCTCCAGTCCACCTCTGCGCCCACGTTCTTGAAGTCGTATCGCTGCGCGATCTCCTTCTGTGCCTGATGGAGAGCATTGTCGGCCTCCATTTTGTCGACCTTGCTCACGATGTCAAAAGTTGGGTCAGCCATGCCAGCAGTTTAACGGGCCGGTCAGGCGAAGATAGGATCCGATGTCGAATCTGCGAGTTGTCCTGATTTCCGCGGCTGGCCTACTGGCTACCGTTGCCGTGGTCGGCACCATCGTGGTCTTCGCGTTGCCGGGAGGGCTCGGACTACCGGGGCGCCCGGATGCCGAGAGCCCCTCGATCCCGCTCGCCCGGTTTGCGACGGCCGCGCCGGTCACCGCAGCGCCAGATTCGGCCGGTCCCGCGCTTTCCGCGCTCGCCGACCCGGCCTGGGTCGCGACCACCGCGAAGAAGACCGGTATTCCCCCGCGCGCGCTTGCTGCCTATGCCGGGGTCGCGATCTCGTTCGAGAGTCGCACCTGTGGAATCGGCTGGAACACCCTCGCTGGTATCGGCGAGGTCGAATCCCGCCACGGCACCATCTTTGGAGGCAGGATCGCGGCCAATGGCTCTGCGATGCCGCCGATTTTCGGGATTCCGCTCCGCGGGGGTGCGGTAGCGAACATCCCCGACTCTGACAAGGGGGCGATCGACGGCGACGCAACGATCGACCGTGCGGTCGGTCCGATGCAGCTCATCCCCGAAACTTGGCGCAACTGGCATGCGGACGGCAACGCCGACGGGGTACAGGATCCGCAGAACATCGACGACGCGACTCTCGCTGCGGCGAGCTACCTGTGCCGAGCGGGAGGAAAGGCCCTCGATACCGAGAGCGGCTGGCGCCAGGCGGTGCTCGCCTACAACGGGTCGAATCGATACCTTGCTGATGTGATCCGATACTCCACCGGCTACGCGAATGACGTCGACCCTGTGAAGTAACGGGCGGTGAAGTAACAGGCGGGGAATTGCGGCTCAGCGGGCAGAAGGCCTCGCGGTTGACGACCGCACCATCAGTT